>CAYTKG010000023.1:0-9090 GCA_964438335.1 uncultured Candidatus Saccharibacteria bacterium
AATTGAATCCTGCAAACTACGAATCGTTGCGAATGGGCGAATAAAAACCGGCTTCTTTTATCATATCCCGTTCTATGATAGAATTCAATCAAATATGTTTTGTAAAATCGAAACGACATGAGACATCGAATTTTTATTGCCATCAATCTGCCAAAAGATATTAAAGAAGGACTTTCCCGGTGCCAGAAAAAAATCGAAGAGTTGTTTGCCCCGCACCGAAATGGAATTTCTGGTGGGGGGCCTTGTCGATGGGTCAAAAAAGAAAACCTTCATTTAACCTTGGCTTTTTTGGGTTATTTAAACGACGAACAACTGGAACAGGTTTATGAGGTCGTTAAAAAGACGGCGGCAAAAAATAAGCCATTTTTAATTTTCCTAAATAAAGTTGGCTATGGCCCGGAAAAAAAATTACCGCCGAGATTAGTTTGGATCCAAGGAAAAAAGTCAGAAGAACTTTTGAAATTAAAAAAAGATTTAGAAGAATTATTGGCTCAAAAAATCAATTTTTTGCCGGAAGAAAGAAATTTCCTGCCTCACATTACTTTGGCAAGAATCAAAAAATGGAATTGGCGGCGAATTGAACCAGAAGAAAGGCCAGTAGTTGATTTGGAGGCATCGTTCCAACTTCCGGTTAATTCAATTGAAGTAATGGAAAGTCATTTGAGAAAAACAGGGGCAGAATATAAAATACTAAAATCATATAACTTAAAACTTGAAACTTAAAACATTTTTTATGAAGATACATTTTATCGGTATTGGCGGCATCGGCGTTTCCGCCTTGGCCCGATATTATCTCCAAAAAGGCCATCGGGTTTCCGGCTCTGATTTAACTTCATCTGAAATCACTCGGTCATTAAAAAAGTCAGGAGCCAAGATCCTAATTGGCCCCCACCGAGCTAAAAATTTAAATCCTGACGTTGATCAAGTTATTCACAGCGTCGCTGTAAATAATAATAATCCAGAGCTTAAAAAGGCAAAGAGATTAAAAATCAAAACCCAAACTTATCCCGAGGCCTTAGGAGAACTGACCAAAAAACACTGGACAATTGCGGTTTGCGGCGCCCATGGCAAAGGAACAACAACGGCAATGATTTCTTTAATTTTAATTCAAGCCGGTTTTGACCCTACCGTTATCATTGGCACCAATCTCAGAGAATTCGGGAACGCAAACTGCAGGATAGGAAAATCAAAATATCTGATAATTGAAGCTGATGAATACAGAGGCGCTTTCCTAAATTATTGGCCCAAGGTGATTGTTTTGACCAACATTGATAAAGAACATTTAGATTGTTATCAAGATTTAGACGATGTCATCAAAACTTTTGGCAAATTTATTAATCATTTGCCCAAAAACGGAATTTTGGTAGCCAATAAAGATAACGAAAATATAAATAAACTGTTTAATTGTTTTATTGATAGATTGCTAAATTGCAAAACTTATTCCTTAAATCAAAAAGAAGCAAAAAAAATTAAAAAAGTTCTAAAAATCCCGGGCGAGCATAATGTTTCTAATGCGTTAGCAGCCCTGACCGTTGCCCGAATTCTGAAAATTCGCGACGAAATTTCTTTCAAAGCCCTTTCTAAATACAAAGGCGCTTGGCGCCGATTTGAAATCATCAAAACCAAGCCTTATACCCTTATTTCCGACTATGCCCATCATCCCACCGAAATTAAAGCCACTCTTTCGGCGGCTCGAGAGAAATTCAAAAAAAGAAAAATTTGGGCTGTTTTTCAACCCCACCAGTATCAAAGAACTCACTATCTCTTTAATGAATTTCTTAATGCTTTTGAGGCGGCAGATGAGGTCATTATCACCCAAATTTACAGCGTTGCCGGCCGAGAAAAAAAAGAAATCATTAAAAAAATAAGCGCAGAAAAACTGGTGAAACAAATTCAAAAACGCGGGAAGAAAGTTCATTTTATTAAAAATTTCGAGAAAATTCCTCAATTTCTTAAAAAACAAATCAGGTCGGGAGAAGTGGTTTTGATTATGGGCGCCGGCAGTATCTACAAAATTGTGGAAAAATTAAAAGATTGACCATCGAAAGCAACTCGGATAAAATAGATAAATAGCCAATAAAAGAAAAGGTCGAAAGCAAAAACTATTCAATATTTCAATTTTTCTAATTTGCAATCTTGGTTGCAAATTACGAGATATTTGTTTTGAAAGCATGGAAAAATTATTTTTAACCCTCGCCGCTATCACTACGGTGGGATTAGTAGTTTATTATTTGGTTTCCCAAAAGAAACTTTCTCTTCCTAGTTTAAGCGAAAGAAAAGAAAAGCCAAAGGCACCAGAATTATCCTTTGAAACAAGCCCGGAAACTCCTCTTTCCGAAACCTCTTCAGAAAGCTCGCCAGAAAACAACTAAAAAACCATAATAGTAAATAATTAAACCCCAAAATATAGTATGAGAAAAGATTTAAGAGTAGCTGGCTGGTTTTTGTTGCTATTCGGCGTCAGTATCATTCTTTGGGCGCTTTATTCTTCTTATAGTATTTTTACCGATAAAGTAAAAGCGCCCGAAATTTTTAAAGTTGAAGAGAAAAAGAAAATTCCAACAACCGACCAACCATCAACCAGTCCTCAGGCTCAAATGGAAAGGATGTTTCAAGAACAATTAAAAACGTTATTTCCGCCGGAAATTTTTTTCCGATTTCTTAATTTGATTTCTTGGACAATTTTTACCGGGATGATTACTTTCGGCGGCAGCCAGATAGCTACCTTAGGAATAAAATTGCTTAAATAAACTCCATATGATTACTCAAATAAAAACTTTATGGCATTCTTTGGAGCCGGGACCCAAAGACAAATTCCCGGAAGTGGTTTATGTAATTGTTGAAGTGCCCAAAGATAGTAAAGAAAAATATGAATTAGATAAAAAAACTGGCGCCTTGTTTTTAGACCGAGACCTATTTGGTTCAATGGTTTTTCCCGGGGACTACGGTTCTATTCCCCAAACTCTTTGTGAAGATGGCGATCCAATTGATGCCTTGATTTTAGTCTCTCAACCCCATTATCCTGGCGTAGTCATTCCGGTCAGACCAATTGGTTTAATAAAAATGGAGGACGAAAAGGGAAGAGACGAAAAAGTCCTTTGCGTTCCGGATGATAAGATAGATCCCAGCTTTAGAGAAGTAAGAGATTTAAAAGATGTCCCAGAGCATCATCTTTTGGAAATAGAAAACTTTTTTGAATATTATAAATATTTAGAACCGGGCAAGTGGGTCAAAATAGAAGAATGGCAGGACAGAGAAGGAGCTTATAAATATATCGGCGAAGCGGTTAAATCGTACAAAAGAAAGTTTAAAAAAAGATTTAAAAAATAAAAATTATCTATGAAAAGAAGTTTGGCCAGGGAAGCAAGTCAATTATTGGAAAGAGAAGTCAGAATCTGCGGTTGGGTAAATACGGTCAGATCGCACGGAAAAATTATTTTTGTTGACTTAAGAGACAGAAGCGGTCTGGTTCAAGTTGTTTTTGCTCCAAATTTAGAACCTCAAATATATAAATCAGCTCAAACTCTTCGGCCGGAATGGGTAATTGAGGTAATCGGGAAAGTTCAAAAGAGACCAAGAGGAATGGAAAATCCCAAGATTAAAAGCGGTGAGATTGAAATTTCAGCTACAAAGCTAAAAATTTTTTCCAGAGCAAAAACATTGCCTTTTCCTATTGATACCGATGGTTATGAAATTAAAGAAGAAAAAAGATTAAAATATCGTTATTTGGATCTTCGTCGGAAAAGAATGCAAAAAAATTTAAAAATGAGGCAAAAAGTAATCCAGTTAATGAGAGAATTTTTACAAGAAAGAGATTTTGTCGAAGTAGAAACTCCAATCCTGACGAAATCAACCCCGGAAGGCGCAAGAGACTTCATTGTTCCTTCACGACTGCATCCGGGTAAATTCTATGCCCTTCCTCAATCACCCCAACAATACAAACAACTTCTTATGGTGGCCGGCCTAGAAAGATATTTTCAAGTGGCTAAATGCTTCCGGGACGAGGATCCCCGGGCTGACCGCCAACCAGTTTTTACCCAATTGGACATTGAAATGTCTTTTGTTGACCAAGAGGAAATTTTAAGCTTGATTGAAGAACTTTATATCAAAATTATTAGAACTTTATTTCCGGAGAAAAAAATCACCAAGATACCTTTTCCGAGAATTCCTTGTCAAGAAGCAATGGAAAAATACAAAACTGACAGACCGGATATTAGAAAAAATAAACAAGATAAAAACGAATTAGGCTTTTGCTTTATAATTGATTTCCCTTTATTTGAAAAAACGGTCGAAAAAGAAATTTCACCCAGTCATCATCCTTTCACCGCGCCAAAAGATGAAGATATTCCTCTTTTGGACAGCGAACCGATGAAAGTTCGCTCTTGGCAACATGATTTTGTCTGCAATGGTTGGGAAATAGCAGGCGGAAGTATTAGAATCACTAATCCTGAAATTCAAACTAAAATTTTCAAAATTTTAGGTCATACCCAAAAGGAAATTGAGGAAAAATTTGGCCATTTATTAAGGGCTTTTGAATATGGGGTTCCTCCTCATGGAGGGATTGCGCCGGGGATTGATCGGTTCTTGGCAATTGTTTTAGGAGAACCAAATATTCGCGAGGTGATTGCTTTTCCCAAAACCGGTGATTTCCGAGGCCTAATGATGAATACCCCTTCGGAAATCGCCAAAAAACAACTCAAGGAGCTTCATATCAAACCAATAAAAAAGAAAAGAAAAAGTGAGTCAAAAGAAAAAATTGTTTGAATATGGAAAAGAAAACAAGAATTTTATTTATTTGTCTCTTGGGCGTTCTTTTGATTCTTATTTTATTCAAATTCCGAACCAAACTGGAAAATTTTTTCTTTTTTGAATTTAACCAAAAAAGAACTTTTAAAGTTGAGACTGAAAAATTAGAAAAATACTACGCCGGTTTCAAACCTTTCCGGCGCTGGGAAATCGAGGATTTAGAAATTAAAGCCGAAGCCGCCCTTTCGGCCGAAATTGACTCAAAAGGGAACAAAAAGTTCCTCTTCAGAAAAAACCCGGGAAAAATTCTCCCTATCGCTTCTTTAACCAAATTAATGACCGCTTTGATTGCTTTTGAAAATTATGATCTGCTTCAAAAAGTAGAAATTTCACCGAAGGCGGCCATAATTAAGGGAACGCCAAATTTCTTAAGAACGGGGGAAAGCTTTTACGTAAAAGATTTACTTTATTCATTATTGATGGAATCAAATAATATCGCCGCTCAGGCCTTGGCTGAAGCAATGGGGGAAAAAAAATTCGTTCAATTAATGAATCAAAAAGCCAAGGAGATCGGACTTTTTCATACTTATTTCTCTAACCCTACCGGTCTTGATCCAGATAGTCCTAAAATAACGCCCAATTCTTCAACTGCCGAGGACTTAGTTAATCTTAGCCAATATCTCTTTAGCCAACCTTTTCTTGCTGAAATTTTGAGAACAAAAGAATTTGATCTCTACGAAACAAACGGTATTCTTCATCATAAAATTAAAAACACCAACCAGCTTTTAACAGAATATCCTAGAATTCTTGGCGGCAAAACCGGCCAAACACCATTGGCAGGAGAATGCCTTTTAATCGTTTTGAAAGGGCCGAGAGCGGGCTTTTTAATCAACGTCATTCTTGATTCCCAAAACCGCTTTGAAGAAATGAAAAAACTTACCGATTGGGTTTATCGGGCTTATCAATGGTAAAATTTATCTAAACCGGAAACCAAAACGGACAACAAAAACATTTAATAAAAAATAAAGAATATGCCTGATTTAACGCTTGATGTCATTAAAATTTTCACTTTGGGCGCCTTGAGTACTTGTCTTTCAGTTTTTTTAACGCCGTTCTTGGCTCATTTTCTTTACAAGTATAAATTTTGGAAAAAACAAGTCAGAGAGAAAGCAATTGACGGCAGCGAAATTCCTATCTATAAAAAGTTCTATTCAAAAAGAGGATACAAATTACCAAGGGGTGGGGGAGTGTTAATTTGGGTAAGTTGTTCAATTTTAGCTTTAATATTTTTTGTTCTTTCCAAAACTCAAATTTCTTGGTTTCAGAAGTTAAATTTTTTATCAAGAGACCAAACATGGTTGCCTTTTTTCGCTTTAATTGCCGGTTCTCTTTTAGGGCTTTTAGATGACATTTTAGTCGTTACCAAACTGGGTAAGTATATTGGCGGCGGCTTAAGGTTAAAACAGCGACTGGGTTTTGTTTTCTTGATAGGTTTAATTGGCGCTCTCTGGTTTTATTTTAAACTTGACTGGCGAACGATTCATTTTCCCGGTAATGGTGATTTCTATATTGGCCCTTGGTACATTCTTCTTTTTGCCATCGTTAACTTGGCTGTTTATTCCGGAGGGGTAATTGACGGTTTTGACGGTCTTTCCGGCGGCGCTTTTGCTTCAATTTTTAGCGCTTTTGCCATCATTGCTCTTTGGCGAGGCCAGATTAATTTAGCCAGTTTCTGCGCCGTCGTTCTTGGTTCTCTTTTGGGCTTTCTCTGGTTTAATATCCCGCCGGCCAGGTTTGTTATGGGCGAGACTGGCATTTTGGGCTTAAGCACCGCTTTAACCGTGGTTGCCTTCCTAACCGACTCTGTCTTGGTTCTGCCAATTATTGCTTTTTTGTTAGCGATCGAATCTCTTTCG
This sequence comes from uncultured Candidatus Saccharibacteria bacterium, assembly GCA_964438335.1. Taxonomy (GTDB): domain Bacteria; phylum Patescibacteriota; class Minisyncoccia; order Minisyncoccales; family CAYTKG01; genus CAYTKG01. Next base: position 6,663 of record CAYTKG010000023.1, read on the forward strand.
GTCATTCTCCAACTTTTTTCCAAAAGATATTTGAAAAGAAAAATATTTTTGGCCGCGCCGATTCATCATCATTTTCAAGCAAAGGGTTGGCCTCATTATAAGGTGACGATGCGCTTTTGGATAATCGGCGTCATTATGGCTATTATTGGCGTTGCTATCAGATTGCTTGGTTGATTAACCCGCCCCAAGCAATCATTTAATTTCTCTCAATTTACTTGCTTTGTAAAATGAAGTTAAAAGACCTTGAAAATAAAAAGGTGTTGATTTTGGGAGTAGAAAAAGAAGGAATGGCAAGTTTTAAATTTCTAAGAAAAATTTTTCCCAATAAAATTTTGGGCTTGGCCGACCAATTACCAACTATTGAAAAATTAAAACTGACCCGAAAGGCAAAAGAAATAATTAAAAAAGATAAAAGGAGAAAACTTTATCTCGGCAGAAATTATCTTTTGGCTCTTTCTCAATACGATGTTATTTTAAAAGCTCCGGGGGTTCCTTGGAAAAAAATTTCTCCTTATTTAAACAAAAAACAAAAAGTAACTTCTCAGACAGAAGTCTTCTTAGAAAATTGCCCGACTCCGATTATTGGCGTTACCGGCACAAAAGGGAAAGGAACAACCGTTTCTCTAATTTATAAGATATTAAAACAAGAAGGCCTAAAAGTTCGGCTAATAGGCAATATCGGTAAGCCGGTTTTGTCTTTTTTGTCAAAAGCATCAAAAACAGATGTTTTTGTTTTTGAAATGTCAAGCCACCAGCTTTGCCATTTAAAAAAAAGCCCCCCCATAGCTGTTTTTTTAAATCTTTACCCGGCCCACCTCGATTATTATAAAAGTTTTAAAGAATATAAAAAATCTAAGGAAAACATTACCCTTTGGCAAACCAAAGAAAATTATTTTATCTTCAATAAAGACCAAAAAACTTTAAGGGAATTAGGCAAGAGAACAAAAGCTAAAAAGATTTCTTTCGGCCTAAAAACAAAAAATTTAGATTGTTATTTAGAAAAGGGTTGGATTTTTTATGAAAGAGAAAGGATTTTGAAAACAAACCAAATTCCCTTAAAAGGGAAGTTCTATTTTTACAATGTTATGGCTGCCATTGCGGCCGCAAAATTATTCAAGGCCTCAACCAAAAAAATCAGAAAAACAATTAAAGAATTTAAGCCACTGCCTCATCGATTAGAATTCGTGGGTAAATTCAAGGGAATTAAGTTCTACAACGATTCTTTGGCTACCATCCCCGAATCGGTCATTTTTGCCATCAGAGCTTTGGACGGGAAAGTCCAAACAATTCTTTTAGGCGGATACGAGGCAAAACAGAATTTTGAAACATTAATAAAGGAAATTCTCAAGAAAAATATTAAGAATCTAATCCTTTTTCCGCCAACCGGCGAAAGAATATGGCAGGAGATTTTAAAAAGAAAATCAAGATTACCTAAGGCGTTTTTTGTTGATAATATGAAAGAGGCAATCAAAATTGCTTTCGCTCAAACCGAAAAAGGGAAAATTTGTCTTTTGTCGCCTGCTTGTCCAAGTTTTGGGGTTTTCAAAAATTATAAAGAAAGAGGTAATTTATTTAAAAAATTTGTGAAACTTTATGGCCAAGAAAAAAATTGACCGGATTTTGCTGACTTGCGTTTTCTTGCTGATAATCTTGGGGCTTCTAATGGTTTTTGGTGTTTCCGCCCCATTTTCCCAAGAATCCTTTGGTTACACCTATTATTCTTTAGCCCACCAAATTATCTTCGGAATTTTACCCGGGACAATTGGCGCTTTTCTGGCTTTTAAAATTAAAATTGCGGATTTAAAAAAAATAGCCCTTTGGTTATTTTTAGCCAATCTGGTTTTGCTCTTTCTCGTTTTTTTGCCTAAAATCGGCTTCGGCAATAACGGAACTGAGAGATTAGGAGCCAATCGATGGATAAAAATTGGCTCTCTTTCGTTCCAGCCATCTGAATTTTTAAAAATCAGTTTTTTCCTTTATTTGGCTGCCTGGCTGGAAAGTAGTAAGGAAAATAGAAAGAAAAAAAAGATGGCTGCTGCCGGAATCTTTTTAGCTATTCTTGTGCCCGTTTCTTTGGCTTTAATTCTCCAGCCCGATGTAAGCACCTTGTCTCTTTTAATTATGATCGCTTTAATGATGTACTTTTTGTCCGAGACACCGATTCTCCATACTTTTCTGATGGGCCTGACTGCTCTTGCAGTAATATTCCTTTTAATCTATGCCGCTCCTTATCGAATGAGAAGATTTCTGGCTTTTTTAATGCCGGAATTAGACCCAATGGGAATTAGTTATCAAATCAAACAAGCCCAAATCGCTATTGGTTCCGGCGGTATTGGGGGTAGGGGATTAGGAATGTCGAAACAAAAATTTGGCTTTTTACCTTATCCAAAATCAGATTCAATTTTTGCTGTTTTTGGTGAAGAAACCG
>CAYTKG010000024.1:0-5690 GCA_964438335.1 uncultured Candidatus Saccharibacteria bacterium
GAAAACTTTTTCCCATTTTACCTTTATTTTTAAAAACCAACCTCGGACGTCCGTACATCATCTATGGGTTTAATGGGTGCAGTTTTTGTTTGAACATCTAATTTGCCCCTTTTCAGTTTCGATTAAGAAAGAACCGCATTCTGGACACTTTTCAATTTCCGGCTCATTTTTCTTAGTAATAATATGAGGCTTGTCCCATAAAGCAAAATCACAGTCAGGCCAGCGATTGCAACCATAAAAAATTTTACCTTTTTTTGTTTTTTTAGCCATAATTTCTCCTTTTCGACACTGAGGACATTTAACTCCTAAAGTTTCGGGCTCGAATGGTTGGGTGAATTTACATTTAGGAAAAGCTGAGCAGCCATAAAATTTTCCAAATTTACTTATCCTAATAACAAGAGGGGCGCCGCATTTGGGGCAAGTTTTTTCAGTAGCAATCACTTTTTTAGAAACTTCTTTATATTTCTTTTTGAGATTTTCGGCAAAAGAAGCGTAAAATTCTTTGAGGACGGGCACCCATTCTTTTTTGCCGTTAGCAATTTTGTCTAAATCCTCTTCCATTTTGGCGGTGAATTGCAGGTCAACAATCTCGGGAAAGTGCTTAACCAAAAGGTCGCTGACCAGAACAGCGATTTCGGTCGGATAAAATTTCTTTTTTTCGTCTTTCTTAATATAATTTCTTTTTCTTAGAACCGAAATAATTGGGGCGTAAGTTGAGGGTCGGCCAATACCGTACTTTTCTAAAGCTTTGATGAGGGTAGCCTCAGAATATCTTGAAGGCGGCTGGGTAAAATGCTGGGAAGGGGTCAGTTTTTTCAATTTCAAAATTTCTTTAACTTCAAGATCGGGCAATTCGGTTTCTTCGTACTGGATGGGATAAATTTTTAAAAAACCGTCAAATTTCAGAATTTGACCGGTGGCTTTAAACAAATAAGGTGTTTTTTCTGCCTTAATTTCGATGCTGGTTGAGTCAAAAATGGCTTGACTCATTTGGCAGGCAATGAATCTTCGCCAGATGAGATCATAGAGCTTAAATTGGTCTTTTTCTAGGTTCTCTTCAAGTTTTTCCGGAGTTTTTTCTGCTGCTGTTGGCCTGATGGCTTCGTGGGCTTCTTGAGCCACTTTTGATTTGGTTTTGAATTTTCTAAAGGCGCCTGGCCAATAATTTTTTCCAAATTGTTCAATAATTAATTTCTTGGCCGCTGACAATGACTGTTGGGAGAGATTTAGGGAATCGCTTCGATGATAGGTAATGAGTCCTTTTTCATAAAGATTTTGGGCGATTCTCATTGTTATCTCGGCTGGATAACGAAATTTTTTCCAAGCCTCTTGTTGAAGAGTTGAAGTGGTGAACGGTGCCGGCGGCTCTCTTTTTGTTTCCTTCTTCTCAATTTTTTCGACTTTGTATTCCGCTCCTTTTAATTCTTTGACAATTTTTTCCGCTTCTTTTTTGGTTTTAATTCCAAATTTAGGAATGGTTTTTCCGCCCTTTTTTATTAAAATTGCCTCGAATTCATTGTTTTTGGCTTTTGACTTTTGGTTTTTGATTTTGAGGAGCGTGGCGACAATTGTCCAGTATTCTTGGGGGACAAAACTTTTAATTTCTTTTTCCCTTTCAACAATTAACCTAAGGGCAGCTGATTGAACTCGGCCGGCCGAGAGTCCTTTGGCAATTTTTCTCCACAAAAACGGCGAAAGTTTGTAGCCGACAATCCGGTCTAAAATCCTTCTGGCTTGTTGGGCATTAACCAAATCCATATCAATTTTTCTTGGGTTCTTAAGAGCCTTTTCAATCGCTTCTTTGGTGATTTCGTGAAAAGTAATCCTTTCGTAATTCTTTCCCAAACGAAGAATTTTGGCTGTATGCCAGGCAATTGCTTCCCCTTCTCTGTCCGGGTCTAAAGCCAAGATTGTTTTTTTGGATTTTTTTTGCAACTTCTTAAGTTTCTTAATTGTTTCTTTTTTGCCGGGGATAGTGACATAGGTTGGTTGGAAATCATTCTTAATATCAACGGCCAACTTTCTCTGGGGTAGATCTCTAATATGTCCCAAGGTGGCGGCAATTTGATACTCGCTGCCTAAAAATTTCTTCAGCGTTTTTGATTTTGTTGGGCTTTCGACAATAATTAAATTCATAAGTTTAACGTTTTAAAGCATAAATATTCCCTCCTAAATTTCTTACTAAGTTTTTAATTTCCATTATCGCTAAAATACTACAAACTTCTTTGGCTGGCAAGCCGGTTTTTTCAATAATCTTTTGAATATGCAAAGATTTTTCTTTTAGCGCCTCTCTAATTAAGTTTTCCTTAGGAGTTCCTCCTTTTATTTCTTGTTTACTTTTGGGTTTTAATCCCAAGGCTTTCAAAATATCATTGGCCTGTTCAACCAAAATAGCCCCGTTTTTAATTAGAAGATTGGGACCCTTAGAATTAAGGGAGTAAATTGGACCGGGAACGGCAAAAATTTTTCTCTTTTGAAGTTTAGCCCAATTGGCCGTAATCAAGGCGCCGCTTCTTGTTTTTGCTTCAATAACCAGAATTCCTAAACAAAGCCCGGAGATAATCCTATTTCTCTGAGGAAAGTTCTGTTTAAAACCGGGCGTGCCCGGCGGAAATTCAGAGATTAAACAACCCCTTTTGTTAATAATTTCTCTGACCAATTTTAAATTTTCTTTTGGATAAATTGATTTTTCGTCCAATCCTGTGCCCAAAACCGCGATTGTTTTTCCGTTTTTTTCCAAACAGCCCTGATGGGCAAAACTGTCGATCCCCCTAGCTAAGCCACTGACAATCACTAATCCTGCCTTAGCTAAGTCGCCGGCTATCTCCAAAGCAATTTGTTTTCCGTAATCCGAGCATCTTCTTGTGCCGACAATAGCGAAACAGTTTCCTTGAGGAATTTTCCTTCGGAGATAAAGCGTTTTTGGCGGTTCTTCAATCTTTTTTAAAAGCTGAGGATAATTTTGATCAGTAATTTTTAATTTTTTTATCTGGTCCATTGAGGTTTTTTTAACAAATGCCAAGAGAAAGTTAAAGTTGACAGATTGAGCGATTTATATTATAATATGATATCAATTATTTTTTCATTCAGGTCCTCTGGGCCGAGAAAGAGTGGAAATTTGAGTTTCCCTCCTTACTCGAGTTTCCTTAAATTCAGGGTTGGCTGATAATTTTCAGTTCGATCCTGAGGCTCTTTCCCGGCCCAGAGGAATGAAGCTGAAATTGAGAGAAAGCCGGCTAGGCCGGCTTTCTTTTTTTATGATTTATTAAATTGACTCATTGTTTTTTCAACTCCTTTATTGATTGTTGTTTCTATTGCCTTGCCTGTTCTTTCAATTACTTTTTTTAGAATTTTTATTTCTTCCTTGCTAAACTTTTGAAGCACAAACTTGTCTTTTGTTTCAAATTCCGAATTCGATATTTTGGGTCGAATTCCTATTCGAAAGCGAATGAAGTTTCGCTTTTTAATTTCGTCAATGATTGATTGAACGCCTCTATGGCCGGCCGATCCTTTTGTTTTGACAATCTTTATTTTTCCCAAGAGAATGTCTAAATCATCATGGACAACAAATAAATTAGTAAGGGGTAATCGGTAATAAGCAATAAGGAGCTTGACCGCTCTGCCGGAATTATTCATAAAAGTTTGGGGTTTGGCTAAAATAATTTTTTTCCGGCCTAGTTTTCCTTCAGAAATCTTTGCCTCAAACTTTTTTTTCAGCTTCCAATCTGAGAATTTATTCTTTTTTTTAAATCTATCTAAAACCCAAAAACCAAGATTATGTCTTGTTCTTTGAAATTTTCTCCCTGGATTGCCTAAACCAACAATTAAAATCATTAATTCATTATAACATTAAAGCTAAAAGTTCATTAGGAAAACCAGCCCAGAGAAAAATGTACGGACGTCCGAGGTTGGTTTTTAAAAATAAAGCTAAAATGGGAAAAAGTTTTCCACAGATGTGGAAAAATGAAATTTATCATACATACTCCATATACTCTAACCCCTTGACAAAAAATAATATTTATGATATATTATACTCGACCTTAGAGAATGAATGAGACTCCTCTCTAAGGAGTCATATTGTGTTTATAAAGAAAGTTCTTTGAAAACTAAATAAGGAAAGATTTGAAGAAAAGTCTTCCTCCGAGCTCATCTAGAAGATGAGCGAGCCCTGAGTTTATCAAAAGGTTTGTTCAGACAGGGAAGGCTGGGGAAAGCGAACTGATGTGATGTTGAAAGGCAATCAATATTCTCTAAGGTCAAAAAATTGAATATTAACCCGCCAAAATTTCTCATAGAAAAACTTAAGCGGGTGAGCCTTTCAGACAAATCTCACATTAGCTCGTTTGTCACGTTGTTTATAAATTTATAAGCAATGTGATTTTACTTTAAATCCTATGCGGTTTAGGGCCCCAGCCTTCCCTGTCTGAACCCCGTTTCTTTTAGTTTCCTCCGGCCGAGAGGCCGCCCGCCGCGCATCCCCTGCGCGGTACCCCGCTGCCCTGAAAAGAATCCGCCAAAGGCGGAGAACAGGGGCAGAGACGCTGATTTGTCAGCGTCGCCTATCGGGTCGGGTCCGGGCATCCCCGCCCGGGTTGGAAACAAAAACTAGCGGTTCCTCGCCGCTAGGAAAGAAACATTTTATTCGCCGGATTCTCCCTACCCCAAAGCTAAAGGGGAGAATCCAAGATCCGAGAAACTCGTTTTTTCAACGAAGTTTCAAATCCGGATAAAAACATTGTTTGGCCAGGCAAGATAGCCGGCCAGATAGTGTGACGGCCAAACTGGTCAAAAGAGCAGTTTGGTTGGTCTCCGGACGAGAACTTCGGGCGAAAATTGGGATTTCAAGGTGTCGGGCTGTGGCAAGCCCAGCGACAAATTGCCACCGGTTCCGAAACCGTTTTTCGGTCACTTCGCTTGGCGCTCCTCCCTTGAGCAAGGAGGCAAACTATGCGCCTAGCGTCGTAACGCTAAAACCCCCGCGGCCGCAAGGAATTGTCCTGCGGTGTTGCCGCGAATTGTCGCGGCCGGGGGTGAAATTTTCGAGGAGGAAAACCAAATGAGAAAGAAAGTGTTCCAAAGTTTGATTATATTGGCGTTAATCTTGTCGGCTGTCCAGCCACGGATTAACATAAGGGCGTTACCGCGCGCAGCATGGCAGATCGCAGCCACGATCACTGAAGACAGAAATATCTCTGCTATGACGAGCTGCTCGGGCGAGACCTGTCAAACTACGGGACCCCAAAAGATTCAAGCGGTTTTGACTGATGAGCCGTTTATGTCCTTTGAAGTCTCCGTGGTGTGGGCTTGCCATATTAGTCTCATCTCTTCAGTAAACTGTGACGGATATGGCGCTCGAGCAGAGAACCGCATGGGTCACCCAGGCTATTTCAAGCTACGCGTTAAACTTTACAATGAAGACGGTAGTTTGAAGGAAAGCCATACACATCAATCGGGAACAATCCCGAGCGGTCAAGACTGGGCGCTCGAATTTCAGTCTTGGGATCAAAACTTGCACGCGGAGCCTCGACAGAAGTATAGCGTCCGCATGGAATTGGATTTCTACAGGTCCAGTTGTGGGAACCACGAAGCTAACAAAGTTACTTCAGGTTCTTTTACATGTGGTCAGGAGGCTGCTTGCGACTCAGTAACGGCTTCCATGGATCCGAATACCAAACTGGTATCCGGCTCTG
>CAYTKG010000024.1:5790-8865 GCA_964438335.1 uncultured Candidatus Saccharibacteria bacterium
ATTCCGCTACTCTGGTGGCGATTGGAGCGCTGTCGGCTGTAAGTTCCACTTCGGTATCCCCAGTGGCGGATGCGACTCAGTAACGGCTTCCATGGATCCGAATACCAAACTGGTATCCGGCTCTGGCTCAGGCCAAGGTGATGAATGGCGTGTTATCCGGACCAGCGACAATGTGGTGATGGACAACGGCTCCGGCAACTCAGCCTCATTCTCCTACACGGGCGACTTCGAGACTGAGTATCAGCTTCAATTCCGCTACTCTGGTGGCGATTGGAGCGCTGTCGGCTGTAAGTTCCACTTCGGTGTAGTGGAGGAAGAGCCAGAACATCCATGGGTTATCGGCGGAGAACGGGTGGAACCGGGGCGTACAAAACCGAAAGACCCGGTCATTTCTGGTTTCGCACAGTCCTACAACTGGAAGGTAGCCGTAGAGGACGTTCAGTTGATCATTACGGTTCTACCATGGATGGTCAATGTCCGTGATGTTCGGATCTGGCGGGTGTGGGACGGCAAAGAAATTGATTGGCACTTCGAAAACCGCCCTGAGTGGGGACCGGAGTTTCAGTTAGTGATCGTTACCGATCCCGTGGAGTTAAGCCCTCACCAGGTTCCGAAGGACACCATCCAGTACGAGTTGCGGTTTGACCTTCCGGACTACATGCCTCCGGGTACATATTATCATCGTACTGACGCCCAGTGGCACGATCAGACTCTGGAAGGTGCACCTCTCCGTATTAACACGTGGGGGAGCGTGCTCCGGGTGGATTCTTGGCACGATGGCAAGTTGCCGTCCGCTGAGGAAGCCATGGCTATGTTGAATGGCAGCTTCAGCGAAGATGGTTCTACTTTCATCGTGGGGTTTGGGGATGTACTTTGGAAATTGGCTCGGGCTGTGAGTATTGACCTGCAACTTTTACTGAGCCATAACGGCATCAACAACCCTAAAGAAGTAAGGGTTGGCACCGAAATCCAAATTCCGAACCTCGAGATCCAAGATAAGTGGGCACTGAGTTGGAGCCGCCTTAGCCCGGATCCGGACTGGATGCCGTAAGTCCGAAATCCGCGACCCCAGCTGGTAAGGGGTCCATAAATAAAATATGCCAGCCGGAGCGGCGGCTCCGTTATCAAAACGCTTAGGGGCTTACCCGGCCCCGGGGCTTACCCGGCCCCGCAAGAGTTCTTTTAGGGAAAATAATAGCCCTGCCAACACGCAGGGCTTTTTGATTATATTAATAATAGGATAAGACAGGATGAGTTTGACATTTTTAATAGCGATAATATAATAGATAATATAATAAAATTGTATGAAGAAATTTATGTTAGAAATTAATTTGCCAGTTTCTATTCTTCGAGAGAATAAAAAGTTTATTGCTTATACGCCAGCGCTTGATTTATCTACTTCGGGCGACACCTACGAAGAGGCCAAAAAAAGATTTGGTGAGATCGTTCAACTTTTTTTTGAAGAGATTGTTAAAAAGGGAACCTTAGAACAAGTTTTGTCAGAGTTGGGCTGGAAAAAAATGAAAAAAGAGTGGTTTCCGCCGGTATTAGTTTCTCAAGAATCTCAAAAATTTTGCGTTTCGGTCTAATATGCCTCGTTTAACTCCTATTCATTGGAAAAAGTTTGAGAAATTTTTGTTGTATATTGGTTGTAGTTTTAAGAGAGAAAAAGGCGATCATCGAATTTATTGGCGCGAAGGTATAAAAAGACCAATAGTTATTCCCCGGGAGAAACAACTCCCGATTTTTGTTATTAGAAATAATTTAAGGGTCTTGGGAATTGGCGTTAAAGAATATCTTGAAATTTTAAAAAGGATTTAACCTCGGATGAGGTTTCTTTAGGGAAAATAATGCCCTGCGTAAACATGCAGGGCTTTTTGATTATATTAATAACAGGATAAGACGGGATAAATTTGCAATTTTACGGGGGTCGAGTATAATAAAAAAATAAAACGACAATGAAAGAATTTTTTTCGTTTTTATTTGAAGTTTTGAAAATTGTAGTCATTGCGGTGGCGATTGTTATTCCCATTCGCTATTTTTTGTTTCAGCCCTTTATTGTTAAAGGCGAATCAATGCTGCCTAATTTTGAAAATGGAGATTATTTATTGATTGATGAAATTTCTTTTAGATTCAGGCCGCCCCAAAGAGGCGAGGTTATTGTTTTTCGACCGCCAAACCAGTCGTCGGTTCGCTACATCAAGAGAATTATTGGTTTGCCCGGAGAAACAATTCAAATAAAAGATGGGGATGTTATGATTGCTCAAGGAGATGATCATTTTCAACTTTTGGACGAGTCCGACTATCTTCCTCGTTCCACCTTTACCGCCGGAAGCTTGAGGTTAACTTTAAAAGAAGGAGAATATTTTGTTTTGGGTGACAACCGCCAGTTTTCTTCGGATTCAAGGATTTTTGGGCCGGTTCCCCGAGAAAATATTATTGGCCGAGTATTTTTCCGGGCTTTTCCTTTTACCACTTTTCGAAAAATCGAAGTTCCCGCTTATTATTAAACTAATCGTTCGTTAATTGATATGGCCCAGGTAGGCAGGCCGAGAAAAATAAAATATCAGAGCCCGAAAGGGATGCGCGACATTCTTCCCAGGGACCAAAGATATTTTCAAAAGGTTTTTGATGTCTGTCATAAAATAGCCCAATTCTATGGTTTTGGCAGAATTGAAACCCCGATTTTGGAACAGGCCGAACTTTTTTCCAGAGGAGTAGGAATGGGCACCGATATTGTTGAAAAACAAATGTACGTTTTAAAAACAAAAGGAGGTGATGTCCTGGCTTTAAGACCCGAATATACGGCCCCGGTGGTAAGAGCTTTTATTGAAAAGGGAATGGAATCCTTGCCCAAGCCGGTCAAACTATGGTATTTTGGTCCTTGTTTTCGACACGAAAAGCCTCAGGCAGGGAGGTATAGACAATTTTGGCAGTTTGGTTTTGAAATTTTAGGAGAACAGAAACCAGTGGTTGACGCTCAAACAGTCCAAATTTTCTTAAATATCCTTAAAGAATTGAAGCTCAAGAACTTGTTTTTACAGATTAACAGCATTGGCGATAGCAAATGTCGAA
>CAYTKG010000025.1:0-8556 GCA_964438335.1 uncultured Candidatus Saccharibacteria bacterium
ATTGGTATTTTTTCTCTGTTAATCACAGCTGTGATTGGCATTTTGGTTTCTGAGATTAAGATTCAGAAAGAATCTTTGAATCAACAAGAAGCCCTTCAGCAGTTAAGTTTTGTAATTGAATATATGAGCCGGGCTTTAAGAATGGCTGTTAGAGAAGACGGTTCTTTCGGTTGTCTTTCCGAAGGATTTAGCTATGAAAACCCGGGGGGCAACGCCTCGGCAATTAAGTTTATCAATCATCTTCAAGAAGATGATTGCCAGGAGTTTTTTCTTGAAGACGGAAGAATAAAATACAGGCAAGAGGGAAGTATTTATGACCTTACTCCGCCTGATTTTCAAATAGAAACCCTTTCTTTTTTTATTTCAGGCGAGTCTATTGAAGATATTCTTCAGCCGCGGGTAACCATTTTTATCGAATCAAAAGAACCAGAAAGAAAGATTCAAACCACTGTTTCCCAGAGAAATTTAGACACAAAGCCAAGCGTCGAGGATACTGGCCACATTCCAATTGGGGTGGCAATGATAGATAATCCCGGCGTCGATGATTATTGCTCAACGGCAACGGATTGTCTTGTTCAAGATTGGAAAGCGATTGATTATTACGATGATCAGGCCAGTTGTACCGATGGGGACCATTTTGATCCCTCGATGCCAGATTGGCCAGCAGGATTAGAAGAAGACTTTGCCTGTATGCTCTATTATCGTCCTGGCTTAGATAAAGATTACCATTTTAGTTTCCAAATCTCTCCGGACATCGGTGTTTCTTTGCCTCCCGGCCGGAATGATTATTATTTATCTTTTCATATTTACTACAATAGCGGCGCCGAGCAGACAGATGAGGAAATTAGAATTATAACTAATCCGGGGATGGGAAATGAACAATCAGGGGATATTGCTGATCTTTGGAACGGCGATGGCAGCGCCTGGAAAAACTGTACTTTTCCCGCCACTTTCAGTTTACAGGAAAATGACATTATTAGATTTGAAGGGCTGGGGGGAAGCGTTTATATGGATTGGTGGCAAGTCAGCGCTGAGCATCCCGGTTACCAAGATTGTACCGTTGCCCACACACCCTAATTTATTTCAGTAGTATCTAATGTTTTCTCAAGAAATTAAAAATTCAAAAGGGGTTTCTCTCTATTTAACAGTGATTGTTTTAACCGTCTTATTAGCCATGGCTTTAGGATTGAGTTCGATTTTAATTGTCCAAATGAAAATGGTGAGAGGAATGGAAGAGTCGGTCATTGCCCTCTTTGCGGCCGACACCGGTGTGGAACGAATACTCTATGTTTCTGAATCTGATATCAGCGGCTCTCTCCCTAACGGTTCTTCTTATATAGCTCAAATTAGATGCAGCCCCAGTTATTCTTTTTGTCCTTACATTATCGATTCTGACTGCGATGCCCCTCGTTTTTGCATCAAATCAAAAGGGATTTTTGGGAAAACCCAAAGAGCAGTTGAAATGAAGTACTAAAAGAATCTTAGGTCCAGATGTTAAATGCCAAATCGAATTCAAAGATTAGACGTGTCATTTAGCCGTTTGACATTGATTTATCATTTGGATTAAATTTTTTGAATTTGATTTTCCGTGACAAAACAACAAGCTGAAATTCGTATCAAAAAACTCAAAAAGGTGATTGATTATCACCGTTATTTATATCATGTTTTGGATAAACAAGAAATTTCTCCCGAGGTTTTAGATTCTCTCAAAAAAGAACTTTTCGATTTAGAGCAAAAATTTCCGGAGCTGATTACGCCTGATTCGCCTACTCAGCGAGTGGGCGGCGAACCTCAAAAAAAATTTAAAAAAATAAAGCATCGAGTACCCATGCTTTCCATTAACGATGCTTTTTCTAAAGAGGATGTAAAAAACTGGTTAGAAAGAAATGAGAAGTTTTTGACGGAAAAGGAAATTCCAGAAATAGATTTTTATTGCGAGCCGAAGCTGGACGGGTTAGCCATTGAACTGGTTTATGACGGAAACGGTATTTTAAAAATAGGTTCAACAAGGGGAGATGGAATTATTGGCGAAGATGTGACCCAAAATTTAAAAACCATCGAGGCTATTCCTTTGAAATTGAGAGAAAAAGAAGAAGTGATTAATGATTTGGAGAGAGAAGACCTAAGGGGGCCGGCCGAGCGAATTAAAAAGAAAGGTTGGCGGGAAATAATTGTCCGGGGCGAGGTTATTTTAACCAAAAAAGAATTCGAAAAAGTGAACAAAAGACGGCAACGAATCGGGCTCCCTGCTTATGCCAACCCTAGGAATTTAGCGGCCGGCTCGATCAGGCAATTAGATCCTAAAGTCACGGCTCAGAGACGATTAGACTCAATTATGTATGATTTAGTGACGGATTTTGGTCAAAAAACTCATTGGGCAAGCCACAAAATTTTAAAGGCCCTGGGTTTTAAGACAATCAATAGACATTGTCGATATTGCCCAACCCTTAAAGAAGCTTTTGAATTCCATTCTTTTTGGAGAAGAAACAGAGAAAAACTTCCCTTTGAAATTGACGGCGTGGTCATAAATATTAACTCTAACAAAATTTTTCAGAAGTTAGGAGTTGCCGGCAAGGCGCCAAGAGGAGTTATTGCTTATAAGTTTCCTTTGAAACAAGCGACTACTAAAATTTTAGACATTATTATTCAGGTGGGCCGAACGGGCGCTTTAACACCGGTAGCCATTTTGGAACCAGTAGAAATAGGGGGAGTAACCATTTCTCGGGCCACTCTTCATAATGAAGCTGAAATTAAAAGGTTGGGAGTAAGAATTGGCGACACTGTTATTGTTGGCCGAGCCGGTGATGTTATTCCAGATATTGTCAAGGTTTTGCCCGAGCTAAGAACCGGGAAGGAAAAGAAGTTTAAACCGCCAATAAATTGTCCAATCTGCGGCGGGAAAGTAGACAAAATTGAAAGTGAAGTGATTTCCCGTTGCCTTAACCCAAATTGTTTTGCCAGAAGAAAAAGACAATTTTATCATTTTGTTTCTAAGCCAGCTTTTAATATTGTTGGTCTTGGCCCTAAAATCATTGATCAGCTTCTGGGCAAAGGTTTGGTTCAAGACCCGGCCGACCTTTTTAAATTAAAAGAAGGCGATCTAATCTTTTTAGAAGGGTTTGCCGAAAAATCAGCTGAAAATTTAATTAAAGCAATTAGGGCGGCTAAAAGAATTTCTTTTCCCAAGTTTATTCTTGCCCTGGGAATTCGTAATGTCGGTGAAGAAACTGCCTATGATTTGGCAAGAAGGTTTGGCAATCTTGAAAGCCTAAAAAAGGCTTCAATTGAATCTTTAGAAAAGATGATGGACATAGGTCCGGTTGTGGCTCGATCTATTTATCAGTGGTTTAGAAATAAACAAAATCTAAACTTTTTGAAAAAATTAGAAAAAAATGGAGTCGAAATTATTGAGTCTGCTAAAACCTCATCGGCTAAAGGAAGATTAAAAGGTAAAATCTTCGTTTTTACCGGAATTCTGAAATCAATGGCCAGAGAAGAAGCTAAAGAAAAAATCAGAGAGCAAGAAGGCGAGGTTTCTAATTTTGTTTCCGAGAAGACTAATTTTTTGGTAGTTGGCGAAAACCCCGGCTCAAAACTTCAAAAAGCTAAGAATTTAGGAGTAAAATGCCTTTCCGAGAAAGAGTTTCTTGAACTTTTGAAACAGAAAACTTAACTTGTTTAATCAGCAGAGTTGGTCTATAATAATTCATCTTAATTTGGGAAAATTATGTTCAATTTAGAGACTCTTGGAAACCATTTCAAAAAAATGGATTGGCGGTTAATCGGGTTGGCTGTTTCTTTAACTCTTTTCGGTCTTATTTCTATCTTTAGCGCCTCTTTTTTCAGCGCCAATTTTCTCAACTTTAAAAAGCAAATTCTTTTTCTGGGCCTGGGTCTAATTTTAATGATTGTTTTTAGTTTTCTTGACTGGAAGGCCTTAAAAGAAAATCCTTATTTGATTCTTGGCCTTTATTTTCTTAATCTTTTGGCTTTGTTTCTTTTATTTTTTTTAGCGCCGACCACCAAAGGAATTAAGGGATGGTATAAAATAGGTTCTTTTGCTGTTGACCCGGTCGAATCGCTTAAAATTATTTTGATTATTCTATTAGCTAAATATTTTTCGATGCGCCATGTAGAAATGTACAGAATTGCCCATATTTTGATTTCGGGAATCTATGTTTTACTTGCCTTTCTTTTGATTTTTTTTCAACCCGATCTTGGTTCAGCTTTAATCTTATTGCTTCTTTGGCTGGGTATTTTGATTATTTCGGGCATCGAAATTAGGCATTTTTTGCTTTTAGTCCTTATTGCTGTTATTGCCTTTGCTTTTTCCTGGAATCAATTTTTAAAGGAATATCAGCGAGAGAGAATTATCAGTTTTTTGGTGCCTGAGATTGAACCGCTTGGAGCAAGTTGGAGTCAAATTCAAGCGAGAATTGCCGTTGGTTCCGGCCGAATTTTTGGAAAAGGATTTAGAAAGGGCTCTCAAGTCCAGTTTGGATTTTTGACCGCTCCTCAAACAGACTTTATTTTTTCGGCCATTGCTGAGGAATTTGGGTTTTTGGGCGTTATTTTTCTTCTCTGTCTGCTTTCTCTTTTCTTTTTACGGGTAATTTCGATTGCTTTTTCTTCGCGAACCAATTTCCCTCGTCTTTTTGCTACCGGTTTTGCCATTCTTTTTGCCCTTCAAGTTTTCATCCATATAGGAATGAATTTAGGTCTTTTGCCGATTATTGGCATTTCTTTGCCTTTTGTCAGTTACGGCGGAAGCGGTTTAGTAATGAATTATCTTGCCTTGGGAATTCTTCAAAGTTTTAAAGTTAACAGGGAATAAACAATGAAAAGATTTTTATTTTCTTTAGCTTCTTTATTTTTAGGAATTGGGCTTTTTCTTTGCCTGCTAAACCAGGCCGGTTGGCAGGAAGTTAAAAAAACTATCTTAGCTTTTTCGAGCATTGAAGGAGCGTTCTTATTCGTTTTAGGCTTTGCCAACACTCTTTTGGGTGCCTTAAGATGGAGAGAGATTTTAAAAAGCAAGGGCTGTTTTTTTTCTCTTAAGGAGCTTTATGGTCATTATTTAGCATCCTTTGCTATTACTTATTTAGCTCCCCTAATCGTTTTCGGGGGTGTTTTTTTTAGAGGCTACGTCCTTAATTTAAAAGGGAAGAACTCCGCTCCTTTAAGTAAAGCAATGATTGCTTCTTTTATTGATGGCATTTTTGAACATGGTTCCGAGGTTATTACTGCCTTGCTGGGATTAATTTCTCTGTTTTTTTTGATTAGTTTTCCTTTTAAGGCTTTTCGGATAGCAATTTTAATTTTAGTTATTTTTTTGGGGGCCATCTTTTTTTATTATTTCTTTTTAAAGAAAAAAAGTTTTATTAAGATCTTTTTGAAAATTGACGAGAGAAATCGGGGAAGAAAAATGGAAAAAGAAATTCTTTCCTTTTTTAATCCCAAGAACAATATTTTTCAAAAAGCGGTTTTTCTCTCTTTAGCTAAAACCTTTTTAACCTTGTTTCAATATTGGATTTTAATTAGCTTTTTGGGGAAATCGATTTCTTTTTTAACGGCTATTTCTGTCTTGGGAATGTCGGTAATTTTTATGGCTCCTCCGATTAGCGCCGATATTGGTGCTCATGATTTAGGTTCGGCCTTTCTCTTCGGGAGATTGGGCCTTGGCCGAGAAACAGGCATTGTTTTTGCTTCGATTGTAAGAGGGATAAACTTGATTTTAGCCGTCGGAGGAATTATTTTTTTGATTAAGGCGGGCTTTATCACTTTACGGCAGAAGATATTTAAAAAAATTGGCAAGATCCATCAGCTTTATTCTAAATATGAAGAA
Source organism: uncultured Candidatus Saccharibacteria bacterium (assembly GCA_964438335.1). Lineage (GTDB taxonomy): Bacteria > Patescibacteriota > Minisyncoccia > Minisyncoccales > CAYTKG01 > CAYTKG01. The sequence continues at coordinate 5,846 of CAYTKG010000025.1, forward strand.
TAAAGAAATAGCCAAAATATTTTACGAAATTGCTTCTTATTTAGAAATGGAAGGAGTGAAGTTTAAGCCTTATGCTTATGAAAAGGCGGCAATTACCCTTGAAACTTTAGAGAGAGATATTAGAGAAATTTACCAAGAGGGTGGAAAAGAGGCCTTAAAAAGAATTCCCGGGGTGGGAGAAAGCATTGCCGAGAAAATTGAAGAATATCTAAAAAAGGGCAGAATAGAATACTATGAGAATTTGCGCAAGAAAATACCGGTTGAAATGGAAGAATTAACAAGGATAGAGGGAATGGGGCCCAAAAGAGTTAAGGTCTTATATCAGAAACTGGGAATTAGGACTTTAAAAGATTTAGAAAAAGCAGCCAAAGCTGGGAAAATTGCTTCCTTGTTCGGTTTCGGCGAGAAAAGTCAGAAGAATATTTTAGAAGGAATTGTTTTTTTTAAATCGTCAAGGGGAAGATTTTTATTGGGAGAAATTTTGCCGGCGGCGCGGCAAATTGAGGCAAAATTAAGAACTTTGAAAGAGATTGATCAGATTTCAATTACCGGGTCTGTTCGAAGGGCGAAGGAAACGATTGGCGATCTTGACTTTTTGGCTACTCTGAGAAAAACAGAGAAGACAAAAATTGCTGTCCAGAAAGTGATGGACTTTTTCGTTTCTTTGCCCGAGGTGGTAAAAATTTGGGGGAAAGGAACAACCAGGTCTTCGGTTCGGATGAAGCAAGGTTTTAATATGGATCTTCGGCTGGTCCCGGCCGAATGTTACGGAGCTGCCCTTCAATATTTTACCGGTTCTAAAGAACACAACATTGAAACTCGGAAAATTGCTATCAATAGAGGGTTAAAACTTAATGAATACGGTGTTTTTCAAGGAAAGAAAAGAATCGCTGGTAAAACCGAACAGGAAGTTTACCAGGTTTTAGGCATGGATTGGATTCCGCCGGAAATGAGAGAAAACCAGGGTGAAATTGAATTAGCCCTTGCCCATCGACTTCCGGAAATTATTGATTACCGCGATCTTAAAGGTGATCTTCATTGTCATTCAAACTGGGACGGAGGGGCGAATTCAATTTTAGAAATGGCCGAGGCGGCAATAGAGATGGGCTATCAATATCTGGGAATTTCAGATCATACCAAATTTTTAAAGATAGAAAAAGGATTGGATGAAAGAAAATTGGCCCAACAAAGAAAAGAAATTGATAGAATAAATCACAGGTTTCAAGTTTCGGGTTTCAAGTTTCAACTCTTGCAGGGGGCGGAAACCAACATTCTAAAAAACGGCCTGATAGATATCAAGGACGAAGCTCTTAGGAAGTTAGATTATGCCATTGCCGGCATTCACTCGAATTTCAAAATGGTTCGGAAAGAGATGACCGAAAGAATAATTAGGGCAATGAAAAACCCTTATATTAAAATTATTTCTCATCCCACCGGCAGAATTCTTAAAAAAAGAGACGAATATCAAGTTGATTTTGAGAAAATCCTCCGGGCAGCCAAAGAATTCGGGGTAGCCTTAGAAATTAACTCTTTTCCCGAAAGATTAGATTTGAATGACAAAAATATCAGATTAGCAAAAGAGGCCGGCGTGAAAATGGTGATTAATACTGATTCTCATCATAAAGACCAACTAAGATATATTGAATTTGGGATTGCTCAGGCAAGGAGGGGCTGGGCTGAAAAGAAAGATATTATTAATAGCCAACCATTGAAAAAATTACTTAAATTATTTAAAAAATAGTTTTTTCGCTTAGTCATTTTGAATTTTGGATTTTGAGTTTTGAGTTTGACTGAGCGAAGCGAAGGAAGATGCCCATAGAAAAATCAGCCGGCGCCGTTATTTTTAGAAAGGAAGCCGGACAAATTAGATATCTTCTTCTCCAATATAATTTAGGCCATTGGGGTTTCCCCAGGGGTTGGATTGAAAAAGGGGAACCGTTAAAAGAGGCGGCCAAGAGAGAGATAGAAGAAGAGACCGGCATTGGAGACCTTATTTTTATTCCCGGTTTTCAAGAATGGATAAAATTTTTCTTTAAATTTAAAAATAAAGATATTCTTAAAATAGTTACTTTTTTTCTGGCAGAGACAAAGATAAAGAAAATAACTTTGTCTTATGAGCATCGAGATTTCAAATGGCTGCCCTATCGGGAAGCCTTTAATCTTTTAACTTTTAACGAAGCAAAAGAAGTATTAAAGAAAGCCCATTTTTTTCTTCTTAAAAACAAGGTTGTTGGGGACGAAAGAATAAAGAAATGAAAATACCCCCGGGTAAACCCGGGGGTATTTTCATTCTCGCGTTTTAACTCAAGAAGTTATTATCTTTTCTTTTTCGTTCCTCCCATTTTTGCTGAACACTGAAAAACTATTTTGGGGCGAGTTTAGGCAACATTATTCTTGAGCGGTCTCACCGGGTTGATTATGGGCTTTTATCTTTTCCACTATTTTTTCAAAAATTTTAGGATGATCTTTGGCTAAAGTCGCCAAAATTTTCCTGTCTAATTCTACTTTTTTTCTTTTTAAAAGATAGATGAATTTTGAGTAGGAAAGACCAAGGGATTTTGTGGCCGCATTGATTCGGATTTGCCATAATTTTCTGAACTCTCTCTTTTTTGTTCTTCTATCTCGATAAGCGTATTTAAAAGCATGCAAAAGTGCTTCTTTTGCCAGTCGATATTTTGATTTTCGGCCCCAGCGGAAACCTTTGGCTAATT
>CAYTKG010000026.1:0-8481 GCA_964438335.1 uncultured Candidatus Saccharibacteria bacterium
CTCATGTCGTTTCGATTTTACAAAACACATTTGATTGAATTCTATCACAGAACGGGATATGATAAAAGAAGCCGGTTTTTATTCCTTCATTCGTAACGATTCGTAATTTTGCAGGATTTAATTAATATGAAAGAAGCTTATCTATACAAAAAAATAGGCAAGAAAGTTCAGTGTCAAGCCTGCGCTCATTATTGTCTTTTAAGTCCTGACGAGAGGGGTATTTGCGGCGTTAGAAAGAATATTGATGGAAAACTTTACGCCCTCAATTACGAAAAAGCGATTGCTTTGAATATTGACCCAATTGAGAAAAAGCCTTTTTTTCATTTCTTGCCCGGCACACGGTCCTTGTCGTTGGCTACTGTCGGCTGCAATTTTCGTTGCCTAAACTGCCAAAATTATAATATTTCTCAGGGGTTTAGAGGAGAAAAAGAAATTCCGGGCGAAGATATTTCTCCTCAAGAAATTGTTGGTTTAGCCTTGAAAAATAATTTGCCTTCAATTTCCTACACCTATACCGAACCGACAATTTTTTTGGAATACGCCCTAGACACAATGAAGTTGGCAAAAGAAAAGGGCTTGAGAAATAATTGGGTGACCAACGGTTTTTTATCAAAAGAAAGTTTTGAATTGATTGCTCCTTACTTAGACGCGGTCAATGTTGACCTAAAGAGTTTCTCCGATGAGTTTTATCAAAAAACTTGCGGCGGCAGATTATTGCCCGTTTTAGAGACCCTAAAAAGAATGAAAGAAAGAGGGATTTGGGTTGAGGTAACAACCTTGATTATTCCTACCCTGAGCGACGATTTGGCGATGTTAAAGGAGATCGCTGAATTTATTAGAGATAAATTAGGTAAAGAAACCCCTTGGCACGTTACTCAGTTTTCGGGAGTAATTTCCTGGAAGCTTCGTCAACTGCCCAAAACGCCTGTAGAAACTTTAAAAAGAGCTTATGAAATCGGCAAAAATGTCGGCTTGAAATATGTTTATACCGGCAATGTTCCCGGTTTGCCTTCCGAAAACACTTTTTGTCCTCGATGCGGCACTTTGGTAATTAACCGAGTTGGTTTTTCAGTTGAATGTTTTGATGTTAATGGCCGTTGCCCCGAATGCGGAGAAAACCTTGATATAGTTAAATAGTTGATTAGCGACCAGAGAATTAGTTGATCAACGAATCATTTGCTTTAAACTATGGTAAAAAGTTTTTACGAATTAAATATTTGGCAAAAGGGCTACGAACTCTTAATGAAAATTTACGAAGTCACAAAAAAGTATCCTTTAGAAGAAAAATATAGTTTGGCAACTGATACAAGAAGATCGGCGAATTCGGTAATTGCCAATATTGCTGAGAGCCAGGGAAGGTACTACTTTAAAGACAAAAATAGAGTTCTTTATATAGCCCGAGGAGAGGTTGAAGAAACGAGAAGCCATTTAAGGGTAGCCAAGGGAAAAGGATATGTGAGGGAGGACATTTTCTTTTATTTGGATAAGGAATATGAAGGGTTGTCTCGGGGAATAAGTGTATTTATTAAATCTTTAAAGCCTTCTTAATCAATCTGTTAATTCACCAATTCACTAATTCACTAATTCACCAATTCACTAATTCACCAATTCACTAATTCACCAATCCGTCTATGTTAATTTTTGCTTCTATTTGCCCTCACCCTCCTTTATTACTTCCTTCCGTTGGTTCAGAGAAGGATCGTGCCTTGGTTCAAAAAACAATTAAGAGCTTGGAATATTTAGGAAAAAAACTTAAACGGGTAAAACCTGATTCAATTATTATTTCCTCCCCCCATCCTGACTGGGGCATAAAAGTACCTTTGTACTTTTTAATCTCAAGTTTCAAAGACCAAAACGCAAAAACACAATTTAAAATCAAAAATTACCAAAATTCTAATAATATTTTGATAGATTTTGTTGAGCGCTCAACTATTTATCCTATTCTTACCACTCCCGATTCTCCGCGACAGCATTATGATTGGGCTAAAGAATTTTACAAGTCAAAGATTGAGAGTTGTAAATTGAAAATCGCTCTTGTTGCTTCCGGCGATCTCTCTCATTGTTTAAAAGAAGACGGACCCTACGGTTTTCAGCCGGATGGGCCAAAATTCGATAGCCAATTGATAAAATTTTTAAAGGAGAAAAATATTGAGGGATTTTTAAAATTAGACGAGATGTTTCCTCAAGCCGGTGAATGTGGCTTAAGGTCTTTCTGTTTTGCGCTTGGAATTTTGGAAGAAGCAAAGATTGATTGGCAACCTGAAATCTTATCCTACGAAGCCCCTTTCGGCGTTGGCTATCTTGTGGCCGATTTAAAGATTAAAGAACGCAAAATCAATGTTTAACAAATTGCTTAAATTTCAATGAATAAAACCCTTCTAAGAAAGGTAAAGAAAATTTTAGAAAAAGAGCCGAGGTTGATTGAAGTAAAAAGGGCGGAGAAAATAGTTTTTGTTGGCGACACTCACGGCGATTTAGAAGCCTCGCAAGAAATAATTAAAGATTATTTAATGCCTCAGAGCAAGATTGTTTTTCTTGGCGATTATGTTGACAGAGGTCCTTATTCCAAAGAAAATTTAGATTTTTTATTAAAGAAGAAATTAGAGTTTCCAAACCAGATTTTTCTTCTTCAGGGCAATCATGAGGGGCATCGGGTTTTAAGTTTTTCTCCGGCTAATTTTTGGGAAAGTTTATCGGAAAGAGAATACAAAAAATATTGTTCAATTGTAGAAAAGTTTCCCTTGGTAGTGAGCACAAAAAATATTATTGCCTTACATGGAGTTTTGCCGGATGTTAAAAATTTGGAAAAGATAAACGAAATAGAATTGGGAAATAAAGAATGGTTCCAGATTACCTGGGGAGATTTTGTTGAACAATCAGGAGAGTTCTTGGGAATTAATTCTTTAAGCGGGAGACCGGAGTTTGGCAAAGATTGGTTTTTAAAACTAATGACGAGGTTTGATAAAAAAATTTTAATTAGGTCTCATCAATTAGATATACCTCAATTTATATTTGGCAATAAGTGTTTGACTATTTTTACCTCTTTGGCCTGTCCTCGCGAAAGGACTATTGCTGTTGTCGATCTTTCAAAAGAAATAAAAACAGCCAAAGATTTCCAAATTTTAAAAATTTAATATGTCACCATATGTTTTTTTAGCCAAATTAGCAGTGGAAAGCTTTGTTAAAGATAAGAAAGTTATTTCATCCTCTTTCGCAATGGAATTGCTCCAGAGGACAGGCCTCTCCAAAGATTTGTCAGACAAACTTTTAAGCCAAAGAGCAGGCACTTTTGTCACCATTGAAAAAGAAGGAAACCTACGGGGATGTATTGGCACTTATCTGCCCACCAAGGAAAATATTGCTGAAGAAATTATTAGTAACGCGATTGCTGCCGCCACCAAGGATTATCGATTTAGGCCAATCCAAAAAGAAGAACTCCCTTTGCTTTCTTACACGGTTTATCTTCTTGGCGAGCCCGAATTGGTTAGAAATCTTTCCGAGCTTAACCCTAAAAAATACGGGATTCTTGTCAAAACAATTCCTGTGGATTTTTCCCAAAAACAAGACGTTGTTTTTAATGGTTATTTCCCTCACAAATCCGGCCTTTTGCTTCCGGATTTAGCCGGTATTGAAACTCCGGAAGAGCAGATTTCAATTGCTTGTCAAAAAGCAGGCATTGATTTGACAAAAGAGAAGATAATCATTTATCGATTTACTGCCGAAAAATATCAATAGTATAATAAAGCTATGATGGAGAAAAAATTTGGCAAAAACAAAAAAATTGCTAAAATATTATACGAAATTGAAGAGTTGTTGCGAATTAAAGGGGTGGCTTTTAAACCGAGGGCTTACCAAAAAGCAGCCCGGGCCTTAGAAGATTTAAGAGAAGATATTTCTTTTCTTTATAGAAAAGATGGTCTTAAAGGGCTTGAAAAAATCCCGGGTGTTGGCAAGAGTATTGCCAAGAAGATTGAGGAATATTTAAAGAAAGGCAAGATTGAATACCATCAAAAACTAAAAGAAGAAACCGCCATTCGTCAGGTTGTTACCCATTATTTCAAAACAAAGGGCCTGAGCTTAGGGGAACTAAAACGAAACGCTAAAAAAAGAAAAATCGTTTACTCGCGTTATACCAGGCCGGCAAAACAACTTTTGGAATTAGCCGGTTCGGTGGAAAAGGCCAAAAAAGCAATTAATAAAGTAGCTGAATGGGCAAAATCCCGAAATTTGGATTACGCGATTGAAACAGTTTTTAAAAAATGGTTGGAGCTTGACCGGCTGAAACCGAAAGAAATTGTCAAAAAACCGTATTACAAAGGAAATCCAATTGTTTGGTCAGAAACTAAAAGAAAATGGTATGTTATTTCGCCGGCAGGAGAATGGCTGGAATTTGCTGGCAAAGAATCCGAGATTGAATGGAGAATCATTAAATAGATTAAAGATTTAAGTTGTAAGATTAAAGTTAAATCGGAAGATTTAAGTTAAAAGATTCAAGCAATTAGATTTATGCGAGTTGAAGATTTGGTAGTTTATAAAAAATTATATAAATTGGCCTTAGAGATTAATAAACTTACTATGTCCTTTCCGAAATTTGAATTATATGAACTTGGTTCGCAATTACGGCGTTCTTCTAATTCTGCACCAGCTAATTTGGCCGAGGGGTTCGGAAACAAGCACACGAATATTTATTTAGAAAGCATTAATCGAGCCCAAGGAGAGATTAGAGAGACAAAACATCACTTGAAGATAGCTTACGATAAGCAATATGTTACGAAGGAAAAATTAGAGTATTTCATAAAAGATTACGAAGAATGTTCTAAAATGCTTTATGGTCTCGAGAAATCACTTTTAGAAAAGCACAAAAAATAACTTAAATCTTAAATCTTAAATCTTTAATCTTAAATCTTTAATCTTAAATCTTATATGTTGGACTATAGCGATCTAAAAAGAGGAACCAGAATTTTATTGAAGGGGCAACCCTATGAAATCATTGAATGCGCTCCTCTGTTCAAAGGCAGGGGTCATTCGGTTTTACCCTCAAAAATAAAGAATTTGATTTCGGGCGAGGTTGTCTCTTGGACTTTCAGGCCGGCTGACAGTTTCGAAGAGCCGGAAATTTCCAAAATTGATCTGAAGTTTTTATATTTCCACCGAGACAAATATGTTTTTGCCGAAAAAGAAAATCCTTCAAAAAGATTTGAATTAACCAAAGAAAGAATTGGTCGGGTGGCTGACTTTTTAAAGCCGAATCAAATGGTTGAAGGAACAATTTTTGAAGGAAAACTGATTGCTGTTTCTTTGCCTATTAAAATTATTCTAAAAGTAGTAGAAGCGCCGCCGGCCATTAAAGGTCAGAGCGCTCAGGCCGGCACTAAACCAGTAACTTTAGAAACCGGCGCCAAGATTAATGTTCCTCTGTTTATTGAAAGCGGTGATATGATTGAAATCAATACTGAAACAGGAGAATATGTGAGAAGAGTAACCTAACACTCTAAAACGGTCTAACGTTGGGTTTTAACCGTTTTTAGACCGTTTAGGCCCTAGAATTTGGTAGTAATGTTTTTGGAGATCGACTTGGTCTTTTTTGATAAAATCAATTCCTTCGTTTTTTAACCTTCTTTTTTGTTCTTGCCAACCGCCTAAAGAATAATTTTTAGCCAAAAATCCACCTTTTTTAACTATCCGATGACAAGGAACATCGGGATTTTGATTGCCCCATAAAGCCCAGCCCACTAATCTGGCGTCTTTTAATTTTAGGGCTTTGGCTATATCTCCATAAGTAGTCACTTTTCCCTTGGGGATTTTGGAAATAATCTCTCTAATTTTCTCAAATGTCTTTTTCTTTTTCATTTTATGGCTAGAATGTTGAGATTATGATGCTTAACATATGTTTTGCCATTTTTCTAAAATCACACCAAAAGTAATGTTTAACCTGCGATTTTGAGCATATTAAACAATAGAAGGCAATAAACTCTATTCTATTTCCCTATTGGAGGTGAGAAGGATGTGAAATTTTGGTTATAATCTTTCGCAAGATTTTGGATAATGGAAAGATTTGAGGTCATAATCCCCGCACCTCCTTGTTCTAAGAAATCTCTAGCATTGTTTTCTTTTTTATAACGTTTTATAACCCCAATACCGTTTTGCTCAAAAAATTTAATATTTAGATTTCTGAAAACTGGATAGACGAAATCAGCGCCACACTTTAGGGCCTTGTTCAGAATATTTTTTTCCAAAATTGGCCATAGGGTAATAAAAATCGCCTTTTTGATTTTTTTGCCACATAATTGTGTAAAAATTTTTATTGATCGTTCATAAAGAGACCAAACAATTACCCTGTTCCAAAAATTATATTTGTCAACTAATTTAATAATTCCCTCTTCTAATCCGAGCGTTTTTGTTTCAATTAAAAGATTGCCCGGTGTGTTTTCCATGGTGGCTAATAAGTTATCCAAAGTGGTAATTTTTCCTCCCTTTGGAAGCGGTAGTTTTTCTAAATATTTCATTTCGGTATGACTAACAAACGAGATTCTACGGTCAAATCTAAAAGTTATCGGGTCATGGAAAAGAACTAATTTGCCATCTTTTGTTTTTCTTATATCAATCTCCGCATGGGTAGCTCCATATTTAAAAGCTAACAAGATTGACTCAATAGTATTTTCACTAATAATCCTTTCTGCTCCTCGATGAGCAATTAAAAGTTTGTCTTTCATAATTTATGGTTTCAAAAATATTATATCTCTTTCTACGAAACCCGGAATAGGGATAGAGATGACAGAGGTTGGTTTTCCCGGCGGCCATTTAAACAAGGGAAGCAGGCAAAAAGTAGAAACATACCAGCGGTTTTCCGCTTTAATTCCCATTTTTTTTAAAACATTGTTTGCCTTTTGAATATGTTCAACTCGATGTTCCCAGTTATGGTAACAGAGTTTTAACGGAGGAGTAAGCCATTTTTTCCACCGGTGATAATACTCCCCCGTTTTCTTTGTTTGTTTCAGAAATTCCGGATAATTTTCCTCCGGGTTGGCAAAATCCTTAATCCATATTAGACCGCCGGGACAAACATCCTTAATTGTTTTTAGGGTCGCCGGTTTTACTAATTTTTCGGGCAGAGCTCCCCAGACATAGGAAGAAACCGCGCCAATGACCGGAGCCTTTTCGTATTCCTTAATACCTAATTGAAAAAGTTTTTGAAGGGTTTGTTGTTTCGGGCTTTCTTTTGATTCATTTTCAAACGGAATTTCGGCTGAAGCTTGGACAAAAATAATTCTTTTTTCTAAATTTAGCTTTTTGATTTTTCTTTCGCCTTCAGCAATCATTGCCGGCGAGTATTCCTGAATAACGATAATAATGCCCGGAGGCAGAACCTTAGCCAAGTGAAGAGAAAGCTCTCCGGTGCCGCCGCCAATGTCAAGAATAAACCCTTTCCCTTTTTGAAGAAGTTTTTTATTTTTTTTAACAAAAGCGCCTATTTCCAAGGCCATTTCTCGTCGGCGCCGGTAGTCGTTTGCTTCCCATTTTGAGCCTGGAGAAAGAAAAGACAAGGGAACTTTTTCATAAGGAATTCTCCACCATTTGTTTTTAAGCGTTACTTTAAATCCCTCGGGCAAGCGACCAACATTTCTTTCGTGAATCCGGCCATAAATCTTATCTTTGCCTAAGAGCTGATAAATTTCATTATTGGTAAGTTTTTTTCTTGAAGCGGCAAACCATAAAAGAGCCAATTTTCTTTCTTCTTTGTGAATAAAAGGCAAATCAATCTCTTTTTTGCGACCTGTTTTTTCTGAAAAAGCGGTCAATTTTTCGAAAAAAGAAAAAGCAAGATTTAAAGCCACGCTGGTCAGAACAAAAACCTCTTTTCTGTCTTCTGAAATTACTCGATAGGCCTTTGTTCTTAAGATTGCTCTGGCAATTTTTACTCCTTCAGAAACCGTAGTCGGTTCTTGACCCGTTTTTCTTAAGAACGATTGAGATTCTTTTTCCATTTCTCTAATAACTTTATTTTGATCGGTTTTTGACTGTCTTATTCTACCAAAAAAATCGCTGTCAGGCGATTAAAAGGAAGCGTAAAAACTTTTTATAGAGACGTCTTTACGAATCGGAGAGGTGTTTGAATAAAAATAAGAAATATGGTATAATATAAATAGAAAAGGAGAACATTGACAACTAAATAAACCCTCCTGCGCCTAAAGCTACGGAGGGTAAAGAAGGAGAGAGGAGAAAAAGAACGGGTGATGGAAGGAGCAAAAGTTCGTTTTATCTCCCGTTCTTTTTATCTTTTTTAAGAAAGCGGAAAGGAGGTGAAGAAAATGCCGCTTTCTCAGTTTATGGAGAAGTTCTTCCAGGAGTGTCGTGGCTGCCAAAACGACCTTCTCGACTTTGTCCTGACGGGCATAGTCGAAGGCGAGGAGGCAGCCGATGAGGCATTCCCCCATGTGGTAAAACACATGAGGGAGTGCTCGCTTTGTCGCAGTGACTTCC
>CAYTKG010000027.1:0-8306 GCA_964438335.1 uncultured Candidatus Saccharibacteria bacterium
CATAACAATTTCTTTGGTGAAAAGATTTCTGAACTTAATGCCAATAACGCTAATACTGATTAAAACAAGCAGTAAAACAGCCAAAATAATAAGTTTATTTATATTAAATTTCATTTTAAGCTTTTTCATCATTTTACCAAAAACCCCTTGTCTTATATATTGCCAGGAACCTTAACAGGCTTTTAAAAAGAAGAATATACTTGTTTTATATTTATTAAAAAGGAATAAAATGCATTCCTTCATAAACTTTATTCGTCTTTTATAGAATGACTGAAAAACGATTTATTTATATGACAAAACGAGTATAATAAAACTATGAAGAATCTAAAAGACGAAAATAATTCTAAAATTAGACGCGACCCGGGAAGAAGTCGTGATTTATCTTTATGGTTTTTGTTATTTTCAAATATTGTAACAATTTTTTTGGCAATGACCGAAAACTGGAATTTATCAACTATAATATGGGTGTATTGGTTTCAAGGTATAACTATTGGATTTTTCAATTTTATCCGGATACTCCAGCTAAGGGAATTTTCGACTGAAAATTTCGAAATCAACAATCGGCCTGTTCAACCCACGAAAGCTACAAAACTTCTTACTGCATTTTTCTTTTTGTTCCATTTTGGAAGTCTTCATCTCGCTTATTTAGCATTTCTTCTGGCGGAACCATTCAATAAGGTATATGGAAACACACCAAATCTCGCTGAGGTAAAATATGCTTTCCTAAACATCTTACTCTTTTTTATCAACCATCTTTTTTCTTATTTTTACAACAAACCGCGGGACACAAAAAAATTAAATATTGGCTCGCTAATGTTTTATCCTTACGCAAGAATTATTCCAATGTACACGGTAATATCGATAATACTTTTTACTTCTTCATTTAGAGTTGCTCTTCCTTTATTTCTCGTCCTCAAGACCATTGCTGATAGTATAATGCACGTTGTAGAACACAGTTTTTTGAGAAAAGGCGAATTAGAATTACAAGAAACATAAAAAGACGATACACATTTTTTAACAATTTCTTAAAAATGGAAACCAGACTCTTTAATAAAAAATTAATAAAAAAAGAAAATCAAGTTTTCTTCAATTAACCAGAATTGGCCTCTAAAACTCAATGTGCCCCCAGAAGGAATCGAACCTTCATCAATAGCTTAAAAGGCTACTGCTCTGCCATTGAGCTATGGGGGCTTTGTTTTTACATCCCTTCTTCTTTTAGTTTTTCCAATAATTCTTTTTGTTTTCTGGTCAATTTTTTCGGGATTTTTACCTGAATTTCAACATAAAGATTGCCTCTGCCAAAGCCGGAAAAATGAGGAATGCCCTTGCCGGAAATTTTAAAGATTTTCCCGGACTCGGTTCCGGCCGGAATCTTCAATAAAATTGTTTTTCCTTCTAAAGTTTTAAACTCGACTTCGTCTCCCAAAACGGCTTGAGAAAGAGAAATAGTCTGCTTAACATAAAGGTCGTCTCCCCTTCTTTCAAAAATCCGGTGAGGCTTAATTAAAATTCTGACAAACAAATCGCCCGGCTTGCCGCCTCTCTTGCCAACATTTCCTTTCCCCTCAATCTTCAGCATCTGTTTTGAATCAACTCCGGCCGGAATAAAAAGTTTTATCTTTTCTTCGCCAATGATTCTCCCTTGGCCCTTGCAAACATTGCAAGGAACCTCCGGTCTTCTCCCCTCGCCGCCGCACTCCGGACAAACAACAAACCTAGTGACCGAACCAAAGAAAGTTCTTTTGATTTGTTGAACTTGACCCGCGCCCCGACAGGAAAAACATTCTTTAATTTTCGTTCCCGGCTCAGCCCCGCTTCCTTGGCAACGAGAACACAAAACAAATTTTCTAAGCGAAATTTCTCTTTCAAAACTATTAAGAGTTGCTTCTAGAGGAATCTCAATATCGACAGAAATATCTTTGCCTCTCCTAATGTCGTTTTTTCGAAAGCCAGAAGCAAAGAATTCTTCAAATATCTTTCCCAAGTCAAAATCAGCCCCCCACTCAAATCCTCTTCCAAAATCAAAACCCGGCGGCCATTCAAAACCTTTTTGCGATCCGTCAAACACCTGACCAAAACGATCATATTGGGCTCTTTTTTCGGTATCTGAAAGAACCTGATAGGCCTCATTTATTTCTTTAAACTTCTTCTCATCACCGTCCTTTTTATCCGGATGATATTTATGGGCCAACTTATAATAGGCTTTTTTGATTTCCTCCTGGGAAGCGTTTCGAGAAACGCCTAAGATTTTATAGTAATCCCTCATAAAAATTCAAATCTCAAAAGTCAAAAATATAAACCAAAAGTCAAAAATTTTTGTCTGCGTTTTTGAGATTTGATTTTTAATTCTGCTTTTCTTTATATTCTCCTTCTTCTGCTTCTGGTTTTTCGTCACCTTCTTTTTTCTGCTCTTTATTCTCGTTCTTTTGCTCTTCGGCTGCTTTCTGATACATCTGAGCGCCAATTTTCTGAATCGCTCGAGACAATTCTGCTGTCTTGGTTTTTATCTCCTCAATGTTATCATTGTCTCTGGCTTTCTTCAAGTCAGCTATCTTTCGCTCAACTTCCTTTCTAAGATCCTGAGAAATTTTATTACCTGCTTCTCTAATGGTCTTTTCCGAGGTATAAATTAAAGCATCAGCCGCATTTTTCGCTTCTATCATTTCTTTCTTCTTCTTGTCTTCTTCGGCGTGCAACTCTGCCTCCTTTTTCATCTTTTCAACTTCTTCTTTAGATAATCCAATCGAGCCCTCAATTCTAATCGATTGGGATTTACCGGTTGCTTTGTCTTTGGCCGTTACGGTCAAAATACCATTGGCATCAACATCAAAACTTACTTCTATTTGAGGCAAACCTCTCGGCGCGGGCGGAATGCCGTCTAAAACGAAGCGACCCAGAGTTCTATTATCTGAAGCCATCGGTCTTTCTCCTTGCAAAACATGAATTTCAACCGAGGTTTGATTATCAGCGGCGGTTGAAAAAATCTGACTTTTAGCAGTCGGAATAGTCGTATTTTTGGGAATCATAATTGTATTCACTCCGCCCAGGGTTTCAATTCCTAAAGACAAAGGCAAAACATCCAAAAGAAGAACACTTTTAATGTCTCCTTCCGGCGCCCTTCCTTCTTCCTTGGCTCTCAGGATTTCAGCTTCAATCGCCGCTCCCATTGCCACCACCTCTTCGGGATTAATTGACTTATTCGGCTCTTTACCAAAGAACTCCTTAATTTTTTCTCGGACGGCCGGAATTAAAGTTGTTCCTCCAACCAAAATAATCTCGTCTATCTCTTCTTTTTTCAGCTTTGTTTCTTTTAATGTCTTGGCCACTCTTTCAATCGATCTCTCGACCAAATCTCGCGTTTCGTTTTCGAACTGGGCCCTGGTAATCTTATAATACAAATGTTTCGGTCCCGAAGCGTCGGAACTAATAAAAGGAAGATTAATCTCGGTCTCAAAGGCACTGGATAGCTCTATTTTTGCTCTTTCAGCCGCTTCCTTTAATCTCTGAAGAGCCAGGGGATCTTTTGTCAGATCAATTCCCTGCTCTTTTTTAAAGCGATTGGTAATCCATTCAATAATTCTTTGATCAAAATCCTCTCCTCCAAGATGGGGTTCTCCTCCCGTGGCCAAAACCTCAACCGTTTCCGGAGCGACATTTAAAATGGTAACGTCAAAAGTGCCGCCGCCAAAATCATAAACAATAATTTTCTTCGGCTCTTTTTTGCCGAAACCATAACAAAGAGCAGCGGCAGTCGGTTCGTTAATAATTCTCAACACCTTAAAACCGGCGATTTCTCCAGCGGTTTTGGTTGCTCTCCTTTGAGAATCGTCAAAATTGGCCGGACAGGTAATGACGGTTGCCTCCACCTTCTCGCCTAATTTTTCTTCAGCGTCCAATTTCAATTTTTGGAGAATCATTGAAGAAATTTCAATCGCTGTATACCACTTATCTCCCATCTTAATTTCCACCCCTTCATCCTTTCTTTCTCTAGTCTCGTAAGGTAATCTTTTTAATTCTTCCCGAATCTCGGGATCGGAATACCGCCGGCCGATAAACCTCTTGACGGCAAAAATTGTGTTATGAGGATTGGTAATTGCCTGTCTTTTCGCCAAAACCCCAACTAATCTTTCATTGCTTTTGGAAATAGCAACAACCGAGGGCGTCAAAATAGACCCCTCTCTATTCTCTAGACATTTCGGCTCACCCTCTACAATGGTAGCCATTTTGGAAATAGTTGTCCCTAAATCAATACCTAATACTTTCATATTATCGCGAATTTCCACAAATCTACTCCTAATAACACGAATATTAAATTCGTGAAATTCGTGGCAAATTCGTGTCGATTAGTGGCTTATGCTGTTTTTACTTTAATCTTTTTTGCCTTTTCAGCTTTAACTTTCTTTGGTTTCTTCTTGGGAACAGAAATCTTCAGCATTCCTTTCTTATAAACCGCTTCTGCTTTCTCCGAAACTACCTCAGTCGGTAAGGGCACCGCTCTCTTGTAAAAACCGGCAGAAATTTCTTTCCGGTAATATCCTTTTCCCTTTTCTTCTTTTTTCTTTTCCTTTTTGGCTTCAACTGTCAGAATATTCTTCTCTACTTCTATCTTAATATCTTCAGGGTTAACGCCCGGTAATTCCACTTCAGCCACCACTTCTTTTTCTGTTTCATAAATATCCATTCGCGGCGTTCTCATCATCGGCTCTTCGGGCATTCTCAAACGAGGCCATAATTTTTCCGGCCACCTTGGCCATTCTTCTTCAAACCATCTTTCGATATCCCAAAATGGTCTTCTTGGAATAATAGGCATGTTAAAAAACTCAAATGTCAAAACTCAAATGTCAAAAATCCTTAAAATATTTTTTGACACTGGTTTGACATTCGATTTTTATTATTAAGATTCTATTTTGCGACCTTTACTTTGGCCGGCCTTAAAACCTTATTATCGAATTTATAACCTTTTTGAATTTCTTCAATAATTGTTCCCGATTCCTTGTCTTTTGTTTCCACTTCATCAACTGCTTCGTGAAAACTGGGGTTAAATTTCAGGCCCAACGCTTCAATCTCTTCTATTCCTTGAGTTCTTAAAAAATCCAGAAGTTGTTTTTTAATCTGTAAAATCCCTTTTACGTGGACATCTTCTTTTAATTTGGCCGGTATTTTTTTCTCGGCCACTTCAAAATTATCTAAAATCGACAAAAATTTCCAAAACCAAGACTCGGTGGTGAATTTCAAAAATTCCTGCAGTCGCTCACTTTCTCCTTTTTTGTAATTCAACAAATCAGCCCGAGCGCGCTGCCAACCAGCCAAGTATTCATCCTTTGATTTCTGACATTCTTTTAATTTTTTTTGAAGCTCTTTAAAATCCTCGCTTTTTTTCTTGGTCATATAATCATAACTCCTAAAACTCCTCCAATAATTTCACTAATGAATTAACCAAATTGATATTTTTCTCGTAAGCCATCCTTTTTGGTCCCAAAATGGATATCATTCCTTGTTCTTTTTCAGGAAAACAACAACCGGCTAAAATGGTGCTAAAATCCCTGCCTTTCTTAAGGGGATTTTCTCTGCCAATATAAATTTTAACCCTGACATTTTTTTTCCCAAAACCTGATTTCTCAAAAATATCAATCTCTTTTTCGAAATCCTCTAAAAATCGGGTAAAATTGAGGATATAATCTCTGTTTTCAAACTCTGGTGCCTTTAAAATGCCTTCCCAGCCTTCTTTAAAAATAAAATCTTTTCGAGAAATGCGGGCCACAACAAAATTGGCGGAAACATCAGCCAAAAACTTCGTTAATCTTCTGACGAAACTAAAAACATTCTTTCTTTTTTCTTTAAATTTAAGCTCTTTTTTAAACTCAAAAGAATCTAAAATATCGGCAATTTCCTTCTTTAAGAGATTGTCGACAAAAAACCGGTAGCCCTTATCCGTAGGCACTCTTCCGGCCGAAGTATGGGGTTGATAAAGATAACCCCCATCGGTTAATCTTTGCATTTCAATTCTAATCGTTGCCGGGCAAATCCCCAATTTATATTTCTCTTCAAGCAATTGCGAAGAAACCGGTCGGGCCAGACGGATATATTCTCGAGTAATTTTTTCCAATATTTGTCCTTGACGTAAGCTAATTTCCATGGTTTGTTTATTTTAAAATCTTTGATTTTTCCAGTTAATTATAACAAATCAAAATTAGCAGTCAAGACCCTTGACTGCTAATAGCACTATAATGCAAATTCTAATATCTTGCCCGGTGAAAAAGCTTTCAAGCTTCCACTTTTGCATACTTTGTTTTTCAATAACAAAGCAATTGGCTTATAGGAACAAATGATCAAGAAATTTTTGGTTTCAAGAACGCTATGACTTCCCCCAATCGTTTCACTTTTGACACAAAATAATTTAGGTCTTTTGTTTTTTTTGTAAATCCCTACTGTAAAATGCGCCAAACCGGTTTGCTCTTTCTTTACCAATCCGGATAAATTCTCACTATCCAGAAATTTTCCATAATATTGACTTACGATTAGAGGATAGTGTTTCGCTTCTGTCCCTATTGTTTTTGCAAAATCAATTCCTCTTTTTTCTTTCTTGTAAAAACCCCGTTCGTCCTTGCCATATCCAAAATACGGCCCGATTGTACCTTGTGGTAAATAAACATTGTTTTTTGGCGTGAATCGGGGAGGAGCATAATCGTCAAGCCATTTCTGACCCTTATATATCTCCCATTTGGCAGTATGCTCCATCAAGACAAAAGACGAAGAAATAAAAAGGTTTTTGTCTATTTCTAAACTAAGTTTTTCAATAAACTTCCTGTCATTCATTAATGAATATTTAACAATAGCGAAACTTCTGCCCGCAATTCTTATTGTCCGAGAAACAAATTCAGACGTTACTTTTTTTGGAATTTTACCCTCAAACACCATCCCTAAGCAGCCGGTTCTATTTAAGAAAACAAAGTTCTCCCCTTTTTTCTCGCTAAAAATATCGGGTAATAAACCTAAATATTGACTGACAATTTCTCCCGGTATTAATTTCCCCTGTTTTTGAATTTTTGATATTATTACTGACATTCTAATTAATAATAAATGATAAAAATACTCTTTCAAAATCCTGTGTTTTTTGTGTCATTTTAACAAAAAGAAAAAGA
Source organism: uncultured Candidatus Saccharibacteria bacterium (assembly GCA_964438335.1). Classification (GTDB taxonomy): domain Bacteria; phylum Patescibacteriota; class Minisyncoccia; order Minisyncoccales; family CAYTKG01; genus CAYTKG01. Next base: position 7,143 of record CAYTKG010000027.1, read on the forward strand.
AAAAGCATTATCTGTTAAAACAACAATGCCCTTAGACCCGGATGCCGGCCCGGCGGAACATAATCCACCGGAGGATCCGGCAAATTGGACTCCTGCCCAGCGGATCGAATCGGGCAAGAATCTCTGCTCCCCGTTTCCAGAGACTCTCAGGAATCTCTCTCAACGGAGAAATAACCTCGGCGGCAAATAAATGCTACCCAATCCGCGCCGTGTCAAAGCCTTGATTGTTTCCTTTCAGAAAATTAATTTAAGGACGATTCCTCTTCCTTTTGATTGCTGAATTTGTTAAAATAATTTAATGAAAATCCAAATAGACAAAAAAGAAATTCTAAGCTTAGCGATGGTTTTGGCCTTGGCTTGTTTCTTTAGATTGTGGCAGCTAAATTCTATTCCGCCCGGGCTTTATCCTGATGAGGCAATTAATGGAAACGAAGCCATCTCCAATCCGGGAAAAGTTTTTTACCGGGAAAATAACGGCCGGGAAGGCCTTTTTATTAATCTAATTTTCTTATCGTTTAAGATCTTCGGCGCTTCTGTCTGGGCTTTAAGATTCGTTCCGGCTATTATTGGTATCTTAACTGTTTTCGGCTTATATCTCTTAACCAAAGAACTATTCCGAGATTTCCGGTCTAAATACGGTCTAAAACCCGAAACAATCGCTATTCTCTCTTCTTTTTTCTTGGCTGTATCTTTCTGGCATACCAATTTTTCAAGAATTGCTTTTCGGGGAATTTTAGTGCCTTTTCTTTTAGTTTTTTCTTTTTATTTTCTTTTTAGAGGTTTTAGGAATAAAAAACTTGGGAATTTTATTCTCAGCGGCATTACCTTCGCTCTCGGCTTTTATACTTATATTGCTTTCCGTTTCGCCGTTTTAATTCTAATGGCAATTTTATTTTTTGAGTGGTTAGAACAAAAAAGAAAAAGTTTAAAGACAAAAAAAATTCTTATACTAAATACTTTATACTTTTTACTTACTACAGTTCTTGTTGCCTTGCCCATTGGTATTTATTTCTTGCTAAACCCTCAATATTTTTTAGCCAGAAGCAAAGATGTTTCTGTTTTCGGCCAAGCAAATCCGTTTAGCGCTTTGGCTAAAAGCTTTATTTCTCATCTGGGTATGTTTCACTTTTATGGCGATTTAAATTGGCGCCATAACATTGCTGG
>CAYTKG010000028.1:0-8239 GCA_964438335.1 uncultured Candidatus Saccharibacteria bacterium
CCGGCTTTTTGGGCTGCTTTCTTCTCATTCTTCTTTTTTTAATCTTTCTTGTCAGGGGAATTGACATTGCTAAGAAAGGAGAAAACAAATTTTCAAGACTTTTAGCCTGCGCCCTTACTGTTCAGATTGTTTTACAAGCGTTTCTCCATATGAGCTCAATGACCGGCGTCTTGCCGCTCACCGGCATCCCTCTGCCTTTTATCAGTTACGGAGGAACTCATTTAGTGGTAGAATTAATAAGTGTAGGAATATTGTTAAACATATCAAAACAAAGTTAGCTTTTAGCTTCTTAACTAGCTTTTCTGGCAAGTTTTCCTAACAAGCTACAAGCTAACAAACTACAAGGTAACAAACTACAAGCTAAATTTATGAAAATTCTTTTTACCGGAGGTGGCACCGGCGGCCACATCTTTCCAATCATTGCCATTACCAGAGAAATCAAGAAAATATCTCCTCAAAAGATTGAATTTTTGTATGTGGGCCCGAAAGACGAATGGGCTCTACCCCTTTTGCCCCCCGAAGGAATAAAAGTAAGAACAATTCTGGCAGGAAAGATAAGAAGAAATTTAGGTCCCCGGGAAATCCTGCTTAACATTATTGATTCTTTTAAATTAATTTTGGGAATTTTTCAGGCCTTTTTCTGGGTTTTTATTGAAAACCCGGATCTGGTTTTTAGTAAAGGAGGTTATGGTTCGATTCCGGTGGCCCTCAATGCCGATATTCTCCAGGTGCCTCTTTTTCTTCATGAATCAGATATCGTCCCGGGTTTAGCCAATAAAATTTTAGGGAAACTTGCCCTGGAAATTTTTGTTTCTTTTCCGATGACAGAATATTTTGACCCTAAAAAAATAATGCTGGTGGGAAATCCTATTAGAGAAGAAATTCTTGAAGGCTCAAAAGAAGAAGCCAAAGAACTTTTTAAATTAAGCAAAGAAAAACCGGTTCTTTTAATTTTAGGCGGTTCGCAAGGGGCCCAGAGAATTAATGATTTAATTCTTTTGGTTTTATCAGAACTCTTAGAAGATTTTGAAGTTCTTCATCAAACCGGTTCCAAGAATTTCAAACAAGTCAAGGCCGAAGCCAAAGTGGTAATAGGAGAAAACTTGGAGAAATATTATCATCCGCTTCCTTTTTTCTTGGAACCGGATCTCAAACAGGCCTTAGCCATTGCCGATTTAGTAATTTCCCGGGCCGGTTCGGGCGGAATTTTTGAAATTGCCGCTTGCGGCAAACCAAGTATTTTAATTCCTCTTCCCGAAGCGGCCCAAAATCATCAGGTTAAAAATGCTTACGCTTATTCGAAAAACGGCGCCGCTATGGTTATCGAAGAGGCAAATTTAGCTCCTCATTTCTTTTTAGAAAGGGTAAAATTCTTGTTTTCTAGGCCGGATATTCTGAAAGAAATGAGCCAAAAAGCCAAAGAATTTGCCAGGCCAAGAGCGGCCGCCATTATCGCTAATTATCTCTTGGAATACCTTACTCTTGAAATATCTCACTCGCAAATAGGCATTGACGGTATCCGGAAAAATAGACATAATAAGGCAAATGAATCCGGAAACTAAATTTAAGTTTATTAAGCCGGGGGAAATTCGGACAAGATTTGCCCCTTCACCAACGGGGTTCCTTCATATTGGTAGCGCCAGAACTTGTCTTTTTAATTTTCTTTTTACCAGAAAACATCAGGGAAGACTTATTCTCCGAATCGAAGACACTGATAAAGAAAGGTCAAAGCCGGAATACGAAAAAGATATTATCGATTCCCTGAAATGGCTGGGAATAGAATGGGATGAAGGACCCGATGTCGGGGGAAATTATGGGCCTTATAGACAAAGTGAAAGATCGGCAATCTATGCCCGGTATCTTCAAAAACTTCTTAACGAAGAAAAAGCCTATCATTGTTTTTGCTCAAAAGAGGATTTAGAAGCCAGAAAGCAATATCTAATGAGTATCGGTCGACCGCCAATTTATGATGGCAAATGCGCTCGTTTGTCAAAAAAAGAAGTTAAAAAATATTTGGCCGAAGGAAAAAAATCAATTCTCAGGTTTAGAACACCGGCCAAAAAAATTGTTTTCGAGGATTTAATTAGGGGAAAAATAGAATTTGATACCGGCGTAATTGGTGATTTTTCCATTGCCAAAGATCTAAATTCACCGGTTTATAATCTTGCCTGCGTGATTGATGATTTTGAAATGAAAATTTCTCATGTTATCAGGGGCGAAGATCATATTTCCAATACACCAAAGCAAATTTTGCTCCAAGAAGCCCTCGGTTTACCCACGCCGCAATACGCTCATTTGCCCATGATTTTAGGAACCAACAGAGCCAAGCTCTCAAAAAGACACGGAGCAATGAGCGTTTCCGACTACAAAAAAATGGGTTACCTGCCGGAAGCAATAGTGAATTTTCTTGCTTTTCTGGGCTGGAATCCCGGCACTGAAAGAGAAATTTACTCAATGTCCTCTCTGATTAAAGAATTCTCCTTGGAAAGAGTAAAAAAAGGAGGGGCAATTTTTAACATCAAGCGACTCGACTTTTTAAATGGTTTTTATATCAGGCAAAAACCCCTTGACAAATTAACAAATGAATGCTTGCCCTATTTAATTAAAGCAGGCTTCATTAAAAAAGAAGAATGAAAGACAATCCCAGACAAGAAGAATTTGGTTCTAAGCCGCCAAAATTTAAAATCGTCCAGACCGGAGAATTCATAGATTTTGAAACTCTCCAAAAAATTGTGGGCCGTTATCAAGAAAGATTAAAAAAACTTTCTGAAATTCCAGAATTAATTGATTTTTTCTTTAAAGAAAAATTGGAATATCCAAAAGAGCTTCTAAGATGGAAAAACCAAACTGATGACAATCTTCTTAAAGCCCTTGACAAATTGGAAGAGATATTGTCTAAAATTGAAGAAGCTCAATGGAATAAAGAAAATTTAGAAAAAATTCTGACAACGGCGGCAGAAGAGTGGGGGAAGGCAGATCTTGGCAGAATAAAAGATAGAGGATATCTTCTCTGGCCCTTAAGAGCGGCTATAACCGGCAAAGAGGCCTCGGCCGGTCCTTTTGAAATTGCCGAGATTTTAGGCAAGGAAAAAACCTTAAAAAGAATAAAAAAGGCAAAGAAAATAGTCGCTGAAAATTCCGCAATCATTAAAGATAATTAGAAATTAAAAAGTTAAGCAACAAGATGGAAATACGCCTGCTTAAAGATAAAAAGACTAATTGGAAGTATCTCTTAATTGTGGTAATTTTGGCTTTTATTAGCGGCAGTGGGATTTTGATATGCCAAAGGCAGCACTTTTTAAAGAAGGATATTGGACCGCAAGTTTCTACTAGTCTTGTAATGAGTAAAAAAGATACAGAAAAAAGCGAATGGCAAGAAAAAGATCTCAAGCAAAATTATGTTTTTGAAAATAAATATATGAAAGTGGCCATTCCCGATGGTTGGAAATGGAAGGAAATTACTGTCGCGCCCATTGACAAATATTACAATCAAGAAACCAAGGAAATCTCTGTCAAAGGTCCTCCTTGTGAAATAAAAACCGGAGGACTAGAACTAACTAAAAACGATTATATTCTCTATATCAATCTTAATGGGCAGCCGGTAAGTGGCATTGGACGATTTGGAGAAATTGCCGGATATATGCCCAGTGCTCAATTAATTATGCAGGGAAATCCTTTTTTCTCGCCGAACGGTCCCGGGAACAAACAGGTACGGATTTCCGACAAACTGGTCCGTCATGATCTTTACATAGCCCACGAAGGAGAATATTCAGCATGGACCGCGCCCAAGGGGGAAAAGGCGGTTGCATGGTATGGGTCATTTGTAACTACCGAAGGGGATCTCTATTTTGGCGACGTAAATAAATTACGAGACAAGAAAAAGGTTGAATGGCCGCAATGGTTTGTAATTACAATGGGATATGATTGGACAAAACATAACTTGTTAATCCTTCCGGAAAAAGACGCAGACGACCTCAAGGCAATGCTTCTCGAGATGGATAAAATAGTTAATAGCATTGAAGCTAAAGAGATTAAGGAACCGCCATGTTATTCAAACTGGTGCTTAGATTGCGATTATGTCTTTTCGCTTAAATATCACGAAAAAGAAAATCCTAAGCTTATTTTTGAGGGTAATCCGGTGAACTGGCCTGTTTTTTTTCCTATCAGTGCATCTCCTGAAGAAAAACCTGTCTTGCGAATTTCTCTTGACCCTAGTGTTTATTATGGCACCAACCTTAAAGATGCTTCGCTAACGATTATTGTCAAGCCCGGAAATTGTTCCTTATCATCCTTTACCGAAACCGTAGAAATTAACGGTTTGACATTTTTCAAAAATGAACATAGAGAAGGAACCGCCGGCCATAATTTTATCTGGACTTCTTATAAAACCGAATCAAAGGGAAATTGCTATCGAATATTTTATGGTCTCCAATATTATAGATGTGAGCCTCCGTTAAAATGTTATAATGACGATAAAGAAATATTGCGATTATTAGACGTTTTAGAAAACATTATTTATTCTTTTGAGTTTATCGAATAAATAATTTTTATAAATTTTTAGAATTAATAAATTTGGGATAGGGGACTTGACAAAGTCTTCTATAAAATATAAAATAAAATCGGGTATAATAACCCTTACACTCGATGAAATATGTTGACTTTAATGACTTTTTAAAAGCCGTTTCGTCTAAACCTGTCCCCCGAACTAAAATGAAAAAAAAAGAAATAATCAAAATAAAAAAAATAAAAAAAGATATTCAATTACCATATAAAGATGATTTTCTTCTAAATCTCCAGACAAATAATTATTCTGAAGAAACTCTCTATAACTACGAAAGAGATTTAGAGGTTTTTGAATGTTTTCTAAAAGAAACGGATATCGATTTTAAAAAAACCGACAAAAAGACGATTCTTAATTATAAGGCCTATTTAGTTTCTCGCGATCGAAAAACAGCAAAAAATCAAAAAGGTAAGAAAAAATTAAGCAGTTATTCTGTAAACCGAATGCTATCCAGTTTACGTTCTTATCTAAAATTCTTGATAGATATGGACTACAAATCTCCCATTGCTCCGGAAGTAGTAAAATTAATAAAAACACCCAGAAAACATCCTCGAGTTGGAGAATTTGAAGAAATCGTCAAGTTAATCGAATCGCCTATGCAATTTGAAAAAAATAAAATCATTGCCCTCAGGAACCGGGCTATGTTAGAGATTATTTTTGCCACCGGAGTAAGAATTTCTGAACTTTTGAATATAAAAAAGAACCAAATTGACAAAAGCGGCCGGATTTTTATTAGGGGCAAGGGTAAAAAAGAAAGGTTTGTCTATTTAACGCCAAGAGCGGAAAGGCATCTTATCAATTATTTAAAAGTCCGGGGCAAAACAGATTCCCCTTATTTATTTATCCCCTACCGGGGAAAAAATGCCCGTCAAAAAAATAAAAAAATTTCTCCCAATTACCTGCAGGAGAAAATTAAAAGGTATCGAGAACTGCTGGGATTAAACATTCCTATCTCAGCTCACGGTATCCGTCATGCTTTCGCTACTTATTTGGCTGAAAGCGGCGCCAATCCGGCCGCAATCCAAGTCCTCCTCGGCCATGAATCATTGGATACTACTACCCGTTATGTCCACACTTCTGACCGTTACGCCCAGAGAACTCATCGAAAATACCACCCCCTAAAAGAATAGAGCCGGTTTCTTCAAATCTTAAAGGTTCTTTGGCTTGATTTTTAGCTACCAAATAACCAACGGCAAAAGAAAGAAGAGAGATTAAGATTACCGCAAACGCCAGAATAATATCGTTTTGGTTTTTGATAACAAATTCTTTTATCTTCTCAACGATTGACTTCATCTTCACTATTTAGTATATTTAATATACTATTTGTCTGTTTTATTTATACTTAATACCATTTCGTAAATATGGCAAAGACCAAATCAAAAAAAGCATCAAAAACGGGAAGAAATTCAAAACCTAAATATTTAGGAGTGAAAATTTCCGGCGGCCAAAAAGTTAATGTTGGCCAGATTATTATTCGCCAAAGAGGAACCAAGTTTTTGCCCGGTGAAAATGTTAAGAGGGGCAGAGATGATACTCTTTACGCTACCAAAACTGGTCTTGTTCAATTCAAAACTATTCGCAAAAGAAAATTTGACAACACCGGTAGAATAGCAAAAGTTGTTAATGTGGTTCCCCAAAATAACTAAAAAGATCTTTGAATTTTCGAAATTGACTGAAGTTTCAAAAAATCGGCCTAAAAGCCGGATTTTTTATTTTAAATTTTAAAGTTTTTCAAAATCAAATCACTCATCTTTCTCAATATCTTCCTCAACAACAATCACTCTTATTTCTGCTTCTAAACCATGAGGGAAAGAAATTCTTATTGGCCACTCCCCTATTTCCTTCAGGGGGCTTTTGAGCTCAATCTGAGATTTCTTTATTTCAAAACCTAATTCTTTTAACTTTTCGGCAATTTTCAGAGCAGTAACCGAACCAAAGATTTTTCCTTTTTTCCCAAGTTTTACCGAAATAACCACTTCCGTCCCGTCTATTTTAGATACCTGTTCTTGAATCTGCTTTAATTCTTTCTCAGATTTTTTCGCTTCTATTTTTTGCCGGTTTTCTAACTTTTTCAGATTCTTTTTGCTTGCTAATTTAGCCAATCCTTTAGGAATTAAAAAATTCTTGGCATAACCTTTAGCCACTTCTTTCACCTCAGATTTCCTGCCGAGGCCTTCAATATCTTTTAGAAGAATGACTTTCATAAAGTTAATAAGTAAAAAGCAGAAATGCTTCACTCTCTATTTTATTATAATCCTTTAATTATCTCAATAGCTTTATCGAGCTGAGGATCCCGGCCTTCTTGATAATCCTCTTCCCTCATTTCCACCCTTATATCGGGTTCCAAACCAATTTCAGAAATACTTTGACCCTTTGGCGTCAGCCACTTGGCTATCGTGATCTTTAAAGAAGAACCGCCCCTCAGTCTTTCCAATTGCTGAACAGAACCTTTGCCAAAAGAAGTTTCTCCAATTAACATTACACCCCGACTATCTCTTAAAGCCCCGGCTAAAATCTCGGAGCCCGAAGCCGATCCCTCGTTTATTAAAACCACTACCGGATAATCTAAAAAAACAGGATTACCCTTAGCCTTGTATTCCTTTTTCTTCCCTCCCAGATCCTCAATTACCACCACCTCTCCTCTTTTTAGAAAAAATCCGGCAATATCTCTGGCGACTTCTAAATAACCGCCGGGATTATTTCTTAAATCCAAAATAATCTTTTTGGCGCCGGAATTCAATATCTGAATAGCGGCGCCGGCAAAATCAAAACCGGCTTTCTCGGAAAATTGATAAATTTTAATATAAGCGATATTGTCCTCTAGTAATTCCCATTTTAAAGAAGGAATTTCAATCACCGCTCTTTTAATCTCAATATCTTTTGGATTATCCCATCCTTCTCTTAAAATTGTTAAAGTAACTTTTGTCCCCTTTGGGCCTCTAATAAGCAGAACCGCCTCGTCTAAAGCAATTTCTGTCGTCGGTTCTCCATCAACTTTAATAATTTTATCGCCCGGCATCAAGCCTGCTTTTTGGGCCGGCGTTCCTTCTAAGGGGGCAATCACTTGTAAGCTTTTATCTCTGATACCGATTTCCATTCCCACTCCCTCAAAACGACCGGAAATGTCTTCCCAAAAAAGTTTTGTGTCTTCGGGGTTAAAAAAAACAGTATAAGGATCATCAAGAGATTCTACCATTCCGGAAATAGCGCCATAGATTATCTTCTCATCGCTTATCTTTTCCGGCTCAGCAAAACTTTCTTTGAGTTTGTGATAGGCCTCCCAAAAAAGAGAAAAATCCAAATCTTGAGGCGGACAAACCTCGCAAATCACCCGGCTTTCCCCAACTAAATAACCCAAGCCAAAACCACCGGTTGTCAAAACCAAAGCCAAAATTAATAATAAAATCCTCTTTTTGACTCGACGATTCATTTCTTGGGCGCTTAGCATCAAGGATTAAGTATAAAGTATTTTAATATTATAGCAAAAATTATACCATTTAGAAATTCAAATTCCAACAAAAAAGACCAGCCTTGGCTGGTCCTTTATAAAGACCAGCCTTGGCTGGTCCTTTATTTTTTTCCTAACCGCTCGGCTTTACTAAAATTAAAAAGCGCCCCATCGTTTTAGACGAGGCGCCTTTGGCTTTCAACCTCCTCGGTGAAAACGCCTACCGGAGT
>CAYTKG010000029.1:0-3346 GCA_964438335.1 uncultured Candidatus Saccharibacteria bacterium
CACGCCAGAGATCGTGGGTTCGAGTCCCATCGTCCCCGCCATACACCACGTGGGGTGTATGGCTTGCCGTGTACCCTTTGTGGTACATGGCGAGCCAAACCCAACGTGGTTTAAGGGCGTCAATCACCCCGTCGAGAACAAGAAGTTTAAAAAAATGAAAGTTTTCCTCGTTTATTCATCTAATTTTTAAAATCGCCAAGAAGGCGTTTTTTGATAGAATAAAAAGAGTAAATTCTATAAAGCAAGCGAAAGGCCTATGGTAAAAAAACCAAAAATCATTCCTTTATTTAGAGAAAATTATTTAGCGATGGTAGAAAAGAGTGTTGGGGCAAGAATGTTTCGTAATCTTTTTGCCGAAGTCAGCGGTAAAAAACAAGATATTACCGAAAACGGTATTCTTTCTTGCGCCTATTTTGTTTCTTCAATTTTAGTGATTTTTGATTTAATTAAAAAAATCCATGCTACAGTTGGGGGAACGGTAAAAGATATGAAAAAATGCGGCTGGAAAGAAATTAAAAGGCCAAGAAAAGGAGGCGTATTGGTTTGGGAGGCAAAGGATTTTGACGGTGAACACCACCAGCATATTGGCTTTTTTATAGGAGGCAAACAAGCTGTTAGCCACAGTTACAGAAAAAGAGTTCCAGTTGTTCACCATTGGACCTTTAAAGGAGAACGAAAGATAGAAGCCATTTTTTGGCATCAAAAATTAGAGAGAAATTGAACCTGTTATTTAATATTTAATTAGAATTATGGAATGCAGAAAAGAAGAAAATTTAAGCAATTGTCCTTGTACTTACCCGGGTTGCGATAAAAAGGGAATTTGTTGTTTGTGTTTGAAATATCATTTGAATAGGGGAGAAGTGCCGGCTTGTCTTTTTTCTCGGGAGGCAGAGAAAACTTATGACCGTTCGATAGAGAATTTTATAAGGGATTATCAAAATAGGCAAAAACAAATTGAGGAAAGCGATTAAAATAATTAAAAGAGATAAATCGAGAATGAGTAGTTTGGAAATAAATACAAGGAGATAAATACAAAGAGATAAATACAGAAGGATGAAGGGCTAAAGAGGAAAGAAAAAACCTCCGCCTTAATTCAGCCATGGCTGAATTAAGGCGGAGGTTGAGGATAAAAATTCAAGCTGGCAGTTTAATTTTTTGGCTGGCAGTTTAATTTTTTGGCTGGCAGTTTAATTTTTTGGCTGGCAGTTTGTTTTTTGACAGAGGGAGTCAAGATTAATTTGGGAGAGCATTAATTTGGGAGAGTCAAGATTATCAAGATTTAATTTGGGGTTCAAGATTTAATTTCCTTTGATTTTTAGCTAAAATTTGATAAAATTAAGCCAGAATATGAAAAAAATCGACTTTGAATTGATTAAAAACACAGTCCGGAAAGAGATTGGAAAAAGTAAAAATTTAGAAGAATTAAATCAAATTTTTAAAGAATATTTGGGCAAGAAAGGCCGAGTTTCTTTAATTTTGAGGAGTTTAAAACAATTACCGGAAAGAGAAAGAAGAAAAATTGGCAGGGAAGCAAACGAACTTAAAAAGTTTTTAAGAGAAGAAATAGAAAAGAAAAAGGAAAAACTTTCTCTTGTCGATTTTTCTGCTGAGGAAAAAGAGAAAGTTGATGTGACTGTACCGGGCAGAAAATTAGCTTTGGGCCATCTTCATCCTTTAACTTTAGTTAAAAGAGAAATTGGTGATATTTTTCAAAGTATGGGCTTTGCTATTCTTGATGGGCCCGAGATTGAAACCGAATGGTATAATTTTGACGCTCTTAACATTCCTAAAAACCATCCAGCCAGAGATGCCTGGGATACATTATGGCTCAAGCCGGAAAGCCGGAAATCGGAAGTCGAAAGCCGGAAATTGTTATTAAGGACACACACTTCACCGATGCAGGCAAGGTATATGGAGAAGCATAAACCGCCGCTGAGGATTATTGTTCCGGGCAAGGTTTTTCGCCATGAAGCCACTGACGCTTCTCACGAGTTTCAATTTTATCAGATTGAAGGATTAATGGTTGACAAAAACATTTCTGTTTCTTATCTTAAAGCGGTTGTGGCTGAATTTTTCAAGAGATTTTTTAGAAGAGAGCTTAAATTTCGATTTAATCCTGATTTTTTTCCTTTTACCGAACCTTCGTTTAATGTAGAAATGACTTGTTTGGCTTGCGAGGGGGAGGGGTGTTCCGTGTGCAGAAAAACCGGCTGGTTGGAAATGGCAGGCGCGGGAATGGTTCATCCCAATGTTTTTCGGGCTTGCCGGTTAGATTCTAAAAAATGGCAGGGGTGGGCTTTCGGTTTTGGCTGGGACAGGTTGGCAATGATGAAGTACAAAATCGATGATATTCGTTTGTTTAATTCCGGCGATTTAAGGTTTTTGAAGCAGTTTTGATTATGATTTTCTCATACAATTGGTTACAAGATTACATTAAAGAAAAGTTACCGAGACCAAAAAAACTGGCTAAGCTTTTAACAAAGCATTTTACTGAAGTTGAAGAGGTAAAAAAAGAAGGAAAGGACTTTATTCTCGATATTGATGTCAAACCGAATCGAGGGAGCGATTGTTTTTCCCATATCGGTCTGGCTCGGGAAGTAGCGGCCATTACGGGCCATACATTACGGATTCCCGACTTAGTTTCAAAAGAGGACAAGAATTTAAAAACAAAAGATTTTGTTGGGGTTGAGGTTAAAGCCAAAAAGGCCTGTTTTCGATACACTGCTCGGCTTATCGCCGATGTTGAGGTTAAACCCTCGCCTCGGTGGCTGAAAGAGAGATTAGAGGTCTGCGGTTTGCAAGCCATCAATAATGTTGTTGATGCTGTTAATTATGTAATGTTAGAGACGGGTCAACCTTTGCACGCTTTTGATTTTAAGAAATTAGAAAGTCGAAAGTCGAAGGCTGAAGGCCGAGAGTTAAAGAAGTTAATTGTCAGATTCGCCGAAAAAGGAGAAAAAATTATTACTTTAGATCACCAGAGATTTGAATTAAATGAAAATATTTTAGTGATTGCCGACGAAAGAAATCCAGTGGCCATTGCCGGCATAAAGGGTGGAAAGGGGCCGGAGATTGACAAAGAGACAAAGATAGTGGTTTTGGAGTCGGCCAATTTTGAACCAATTACGATTAGAAAGGCCTCGCGGGAGTTAAGATTAAAAACCGATGCTTCTTGGCGATTTGAACACGGTCTTGATCCCAATTTGACCGAGATGGCTATCAATCGGGCTGCCAATTTAATTCAGGAACTTGCCGGCGGCCGGATTGCCCAAGGATTGATTGATCTTTATCCCCAAAAAATCAAACCCAAAAGAATAAAGTTAAAACTGGATTATGTTGAGAGACT
>CAYTKG010000029.1:3446-8019 GCA_964438335.1 uncultured Candidatus Saccharibacteria bacterium
CCCAAAAAATCAAACCCAAAAGAATAAAGTTAAAACTGGATTATGTTGAGAGACTGTTGGGAGTAAAAATTGCCAGAAGAGAAATGACGGCTATTCTTAAAAGGTTGGGCTTTAAGATTACAGAAAACAAGCCCTTATATTTGGCGGTAGAGGTGCCGACTTTTAGATTAGATATTTCTATTCCCGAAGATTTGGTTGAGGAAGTGGGCAGGATTTATGGGTATGAAAAAATTCCGGCTGTTCCACCGATAGGTTTTCTGGTTCCGCCTGAAAGGAATTTAAATTTTTTTTGGGAAGAGCTCTCTAAAAATATCTTGAAAGAGGCGGGTTTTACCGAAGTTTATAATTATTCCTTTATTAATCGACAAAAGGCAGAGCTTTTAAATTATCCTCAAGAGAAATTGATAGAATTGGAAAATCCAATAAGTGAAAACCAAAGATATTTAAGCCCAAGTTTGGTTCCCAATCTTTTAGAAAACGTGAAAGAAAATTTTAAATATTTTGATGAAATTAAAATTTTTGAATTAGGCAGGATTTTTCAAAAGTTGGGAACTGAAAATCGAAAGTTGAAAATAATGGAAGTAAGGAAACTGAATGGTTTGATTGGCCGAAAGAGGGGAACAGATGAAATTTTTTACGAGTTAAAAGGGGTGGTGGAGATTTTATTGGAAAAAATAGGGATTAATGATTTTGAGTGGGTCCGGTCTCAGTCAATCTCCAGAAAGGGCCTTGATTCGGTCTGCCATCCTCAAAAGTGGGGAGCGGTAAAAATTAACCAGCGGATCGTTGGTTTTTTGGGAGAAGTTTCCCCAAAAATCCTTGAGGTTTTAAAATTAAAAGGACGGGTGGTTTTGTTTGAACTTGATTTTGAAGAGTTGCAAAAGTTAGCTTCTGAGGAACGTCAATACAGGCCCATCTGTCCTTACCCTTCGGCCACAAGGGATTTAGCGGTTTTGGTGCCGTCTTCGGTTCCGGCAGCGCGAGTTTTTGGCGTAATTAACAAGACAGGCGGTTTTTTACTCAAAAAGACAGACCTTTTTGATGTTTATCAAGGCAAAGAAATTCCTCGGGGGAAGAAAAATTTAGCCTTTCATCTTATTTATCAGGCAGAGGATCGGACCCTTGAAGCAAAAGAGATTGATAAGCTTCATAAAAGGATTATAGAGGCCTTGGAAAAAAATCCCGGCTGGGAAGTAAGAAAATAAATTCGAGATTAAAATTAAACGAGTATGGTTTCTAAAAAAACTTCAAAAAAAGCAATCAAAATAATTGTCAAAACAAAAAAAACGGTTAAGAAAGCGAGAGTTAAAAAGGTAAAAAAGACGCCCAAAAGAGCCAAAAAGATAGTCGAAAAGAAGGTTAAAACGGCCAAGAAGCCAAGGGTCAGTTATACGGCTAAGGACATCTATGTTTTAAGGGGATTAGAGCCGGTTCGGAAAAGACCGGGAATGTATATTGGTTCTACCGGGCCCGAGGGCGTTCACCATCTTTTAAAAGAAATTTTTGGCAATTCGATTGACGAAGCAATTATGGGTTATTGCGATGAGATTTCGATTTCTCTTTTGCCGGAAGATCAAGTGGAAGTCAAAGACAACGGCCAGGGAATTCCGGTAGATATTCATCCTCTGACAAAGAAATCCGCCTTGGAAACGGTGATGACTCATCTTCATGCGGGGGCAAAATTTGGGGGCAAGGTTTATGCTTCTACCGGCGGTTTGCACGGAGTAGGCATTTCGGTTGTTTCTGCCCTTTCCGAGTATATGAAAGTCGAGGTTTGCCGGGATGGCGGTCTTTATTGTCAAGAATATTCAAGGGGAAAGCCGATTACCAAACTTGAAAAAATAGGCAAGTGCCGGGAAAGCGGTACTAATATTGTTTTTAAGCCCGATCCCCAAATTTTTAAAGAAATTAAATGGAATCCCCAGAAAATTTTAAGATATTTACGTCAACAGGCCTATCTTACCAAAGGGATAAAAATTATCTTTTCGGATAAACGAGAAGAAGGGTCTAAGTTCTATACATTTTACTTTGAGGGCGGTCTGGTTTCCTATATTAGGCATCTAACCAGAGGAAGGACGCCTCGGCATCCTAATATTTTTTACGGAAAAGGGGAAAGAAATGGAGTCTTAGTCGAAGTGGCTTTATTGTACACCAAGGAGTTTGAATCCTTTGAAGAAAGTTTTGCCAACAACGTTTTTACTCCGGAAGGAGGAATGCATTTAACCGGTTTCAGAATTGCTTTAACCAGAACTCTTAATAATTTTGCCAGGAAAGAAGGGTTTTTAAAAGACAAAGAAGAATCTTTAAGCGGCAAAGATGTCCGAGAAGGGCTGACAGTTGTGGTTTCGGTTAAGGTTAAAGAACCCCAGTTTGAGGGCCAAACAAAGAAAAAATTAGGCAATCCAGAGGCAAGGACGGCTGTGATTGAGGTTTTTTCAGAACAATTTTCTAATTTTTTAGAACAAAACCCTCGTGATGCAAGAACCATTATTGAAAATTGCCTCTTGGCTCAAAAAGCAAGGAGGGCGGCCAGATCGGCCAGGGAAACGGTTCTTAAAAAAGAAATTTCAAGAAGCTTGGCTTTGCCCGGTAAATTAGCCGATTGCTCGAACAGAAATCCAGAAAATTCCGAACTTTATATCCTAGAAGGAGAATCAGCCGGCGGTAGCGCCAGACAGGCAAGGGATAGAAGGTTTCAAGCCATTCTACCCCTAAGAGGGAAAATTTTAAATGTAGAAAGGGCAAGATTGGATAAAATTTTATCTTCTAAAGAAATTGTCTCTTTGGTCATTGCTTTAGGAACAGCGATTGCCGAAGATTTTGATTTAAATAAACTGAGATATCATCGAATTATTTTAATGGAGGATGCTGATGTAGACGGGATGCATATTAGAACCCTTCTCTTAACTCTTTTCTACCGATATTTCCGACCAATTATTGAGAAGGGCTATCTTTATATTGCCCAGCCGCCGCTTTATCGAATTAAGGTAGGCAAGGAAGTAAAATACGCTTATTCTGAAGAAGAAAAGAATGAAATCTTAAAAGGATTAACCAAAAAGCAACAAGCAAGCGTTGATATCCAGAGATATAAGGGGTTGGGAGAGATGAATCCGGAGCAATTGTGGGAAACAACAATGAATCCGGAGAACCGAATTCTTTTGAAGGTAAAAATTGAAGACAACGAAGAAGCAGATAGAATTTTTGACACTTTAATGGGCGAGGAAGTGCCTTCCAGGAAAAAATTTATTCAGGCCTATGCCAGAAGGGTTAAGAATTTAGACATCTAACTTGACAAATGGACTCTTTCTTTTATATGCTAAGAAAGAGCCCTCGGGGGCGTTTTTAAGATATTCAAGATAAAATGAGAATCAATTTTAAAAAACAGGCCAAAAAGATTTTGAATTATCTCAAAGAGGTTAAAGCCGAAGCCAGGAAAGTTGATTGGTTAAACCTGAAAGAAACGATGAGATATACTTTAGTGGTTATTTTCGCCTCGGTAGTAATTGCTGCCTTTTTAGCCGGCACAGATTTTTTATTAACTAGGATTTTAAACAGATTTATTCTCCGTTAGACTTTTAATTTAAGGAGATGTTTTAGCAAAAGAAAATATGCCCAAGCAAAAATTGCCAAAAGAAAAAAACTGGTATGTCATTCACACTTATTCTGGTTATGAAGAATCAGTAGCCAAGAATCTGAAGCAAAGAGTTGAGTCCTTAGGTATGGAAGATAAAATTTTTAACGTTATTGTTCCCAAAGAGAAAAAAATTAAAATTGTTAAGGGTAAAAGAAAAGTAATTGAAGAAAAGATTTATCCCGGTTATGTTTTGGTAGAAATGATTGTGACCGATGATTCTTGGTATGTGGTTAGAAATACGCCCAATGTAACTGGTTTTGTCGGCGCCGGCACGACGCCGGTTCCTGTTTCTAAACAAGAAATCGAGATTCTCCAAAAAAGAATGGGAATTAAAGAGCCGGAATATAAAATTGATTTTCAAGCCGGTGATTCGGTTAAAATTATTGATGGCCCGTTTAAAGATTTCGACGGCAAAGTTTCAGAGATAGACGAGAGAAGAGGAAAGGTTAAAGTTTTAATTGATATGTTCGGCCGGGATACTCCGGTAGAGTTAGATGCTTTACAAATTAAGAAAATATAACGTTAGGGTATGGTTAAAAAAATTAAAACAGTTGTAAAACTTCATATTCCTGCTGGTCAGGCCACTCCCGCTCCTCCAGTGGGTCCGGCCTTAGCCCCTCACGGTATTAACATTGGTAATTTTTGCCAGCAATTTAACGACGCCACCAAAGAGCAGGCGGGCTGGACGATTCCAGTCCGGATTAAGATTTTTGAAGACAAAAGTTTTGAATTTGAAACCAAGCAGCCGCCGACTTCAGAACTTTTGAAGAAGGCGGCCGGGATTGAAAAAGGTTCTGGCGAGTCCCTTAAAAGAAAAGCGGGCAAAATCACCAAAGAGCAATTAAGAGAAATTGCCAAGAGGAAAATACCGGATTTAAATACCAATGATTTGGAAAAAGCAATGAAAATCATTGAGGGTACCGCCAAATCAATGGGAAT
>CAYTKG010000030.1:0-6177 GCA_964438335.1 uncultured Candidatus Saccharibacteria bacterium
TAACCATATCGCAGCCCGTTTTAAAAGCGGCCATGGCTGAAAGGGCTGGCGAACCAGAATAAAATTCACCGCCTCCAATGACTAAAACCAAACCGAAATCATACTTCCGGTAATATTTTCCTTTTTCTCTTTCTTGAAAAATTTCTTTTAAAATGTCGCGGTTGACTTCAATCATATCTCTTTTAAAAATTTCTTAAGTTCTTCTCCAAACTGAGGGTGTTTTAAAGAAAGATAAAGGTGGGACTTCAGCCAACTCAATTTATTGCCGCACTCCAACCATCTTCCTTCAAATTCATAGCCATAGATTATTCTACCATCTTTTAAGAGACCGTCCAAAGCATTAGCCAAAATAATCTCGCCGGTCTTCTTGTAGGCTCCATGAGTTTCTAAATAATCAAAAATCTCGGGAGTTAAAACATACTTTCCCACAATGGCCAAATCAGACGGTGTTTCCTCTGGTAAGGGTTTTTCAACAATTCTTTTTATTTTAAAAAGGCGATGGGCGATTTTTTCCACCTCAACCATTCCAAAAGCGGAAACCCTTTCTCTTGGAATTCTATAAAGACTAAGAATTGGTCTTTGGCAAGTTTTGAATACTTTTAACAGCTGAAGAACGCAAGGCGTTTTTGATTCAATAATGTCGTCACAAAAAAGGACCACAAACGGTTCTTTGCCTATTTTGCTTTTGGCTTGCAGAATAGCATGACCATCGCCTAAAGGTTTCTGCTGATAAACATGAGAAAAAGAAAAATTCTTTTGAAATTCCTGAAAATTAATCATTTCCACCAAAACCTGATTTTTCTTCCTCTTCCTTAAAATGTTCTCCAATCGGGCATCTCTTTTTAGGTAGCTCAAAACCTGATTTTGGCCCGGACTCAATACAAAAGTAACCTGTCTTATCCCTGATTCCTTTAATTCCTCTAAGAGATATTGGACAACCGGTTTATCAACTACAGGCCACATTTCTTTGGATATCACTTTTGATAGAGGCAGGAATCGAGTACCCAGGCCAGCTGCTAAGATTAAGGCTTTTTTGACTTCATTCATAAATAGAAACTTACCCTGTTAATAAAGGATCAACATTCTTAATTTTTCATTCTTTTTGCTCGAACTAACCTTCTTTTCTTCTCAAAAAAGCAGGTATCTCCCAAATTTCTTCTTTCTTCCTTATTTCCTTTTCCAACTCCTCAATTTCTTTTTGAACTTGAAGGCCATTCTTGCGAACTTTTTCTTTAGCCGTTGGCTTAACCACCTCTATTTTCTTTTTCTCAACCGGCGGCCGGATAATCTCCTTTTTTTTCTTTTTGTTATTCTTTTTGTTAGCAACTTTGGTTTTTCGATTGGTTTTTTTCTTTAATTTTTTCTTTCTATTTATCTTTTTCCTTGTGTTTGCTTCTTTCTTTGGCTTTTGAGAGATTAACTTTGGCTTTTGCTTAACTTCTTCCTCCTGCTCTCTTGCCACTTTCTCTTTCTTCTTTTTTTGAGGAACAACTCCCGGAAAAAGATTTCCCATTTCACAACCCATAGCCAGCAAGCTAATCCCAATTTTATCTTTGTCCTTTCCCCGGGAAACACCAAAAATTACTTTTGCCCTTTTACTAACAGCATTGAAAATTCCCTGAGAAATTTCCGCCACTTCAGAAATTGACAAGTTTGCCGGTCCGGTAATATCAAACAAAACTCTTTTGGCCTTGGCAACATTATAAGGATAAAGAGGGTTAGTAAGAACTCTCTCGAGCACTTTCTTGGCCCGATCCTCTCCTTTGGCCTCAGCCCTGCTTAAATAAGAAAGCGAACCCCAACCTTTTAAAATACTTCTCAAATCGGCAAAATCAATATTAATAATGCCGGCATTGTAAATTGTTTCAATTAAGCCGCTTAAATTAAAAGCTAAGGCTCTATTAATACTGGAAAGAGCTTCCTTTAGGGGCAGTTTTTTGTCAACGATTTTGAATATTCTTTCATTGGGAACAATGGTCACCGCATTAACAAAAGGTCTTGTCTTTTTCAGGGCTTCCCGGGCAATCTTTAATTTCTTTTCGCCTTCAAAATCAAAAGGAAGGGTAAAGATGGCGTAAGTTAAATTGCCCAGCTTTTTAGAAATTTTGGCAAAAACAGGGGCCGCTCCCGAACCGGTTCCTCCGCCCAAACAAGCTACCAAAACGCACAAATCGCATCCCTTTAAACTTTTTTCAATCTTTTCTGCGTCTTTTTCCGCTGCCAATTGGCCAAGCTCGGCCTTCATCCCGGTGCCAAAGCCGGCCGTCACCTCTTGGCCAAACTGAAAAATCTTAACTCTTCGTTTAAGCTTGGAAAGGGCTAACCTGTCTGTATTGGCCGCCAAAAAATTAACCTTTTTTAAATCCTGAGCAATATCAGCTACAATTGAACCAGCCCCGTTGCCAATTCCGATCACTTTGACCTTAATTCTCTTAATCTCATTTCCCTCGCTAACAATCTTTGGTTTTTTGACCGGCTTTTTTTTCTTCTCCGGCTTTTTATTCATAAATTATTAAACAGATTACTCAATTATATAAATTCTCTCCACCAAGGTCAACTATCTTCACCCATCTTATCCCAATTCTACCAACGATTTTACCAACGTCCGAGGTCAGTTTTCGAAAATAAAGCTAAAATGGGAAAAAGTTTTCCACAGCTGTGGAAAATTCAATATTGACAAAAATTTTTTGTTTTATTATAATATAATCGTCCAGTCAGGGGCCATTTGGCCCCTGGCTGAGACGCCTAAGCCCCACCTTGTGGTGGGGCGTTTTATTTTTAAAATTAAAACCGGTTTATCTTAAAAAAGTTTTCAAAAAAGAAAAACGAAAGGCTATCTCTCTCACCTTCTAAAATCTAAGTTCACCTGATTTAAATTCACCCCGGAGAAATCCGAGAAAATTAATAATTTAACTAATAATTTGAAAGTTTTGCCTCTCGGTTAATTTCACAAGCTCCGTGGCCACTTTCCTCCCGATGGTCCTTGCAATCTTGACATGCCTCAGCAAAAGTTTCTCGAACCGGCCCCTGCCATTTACACTCTCGACATTGGGCCCGAAATTTTTTCTTTGGCAAATGCATCTTAATTAATAAAACTCAAAAACAAATAAAATAGAATAAATACAATTCGAGCTTGTGATTATTATACTATGATTTTAATTTTATTAAAATTTATTAAGATTAACAAAAAAATACAGAGGGTTAATCCTCTGTATTTTTAAACTATTAAATCTTGAAGTTAAAATCAGAAAAAACGGTTTCGTTTTTAAAGATTTTTCTTTCTTTGGGATAATCTATTACCAACAAAAATCGAGAAAAGAATCGCTAAAAGAAGAAGAAAAAGCCAAAGCCAGGAAAATTTAATTTTGCCAATGTTCGCCAAAAGCATTGAGGCAAAACTTTGGCCGCTGTCTGCTTCTTCATTATTTTCTGGCTCTTCCTGAAAAACGCCAGGAAGTTCTGTTTCTTGGGCAATTTCCTGAGCCAAGACCTCAGGAATCAATCCCGCTGATGCTGGAATGGAATTTTCTTCTTCAGGCGGCGAAACCGGAGGAACGCTTCCTCTTTTTCTAGCCACTGCTTCCTTTATCTTCTCTATTTTGTCTTCTATTTGGTTTAATTCTTCTTTTATTTCCTCAAGAGAAATTTTTTCTTCGTTTCCTTCTTCTCGGCTGGTCTCTGTCTCTTCTTCGTTTTCGGGTTCAGCCAAATCCTCAATTTCTTCTATTTCAACTGCCCTGACTTCAATCGTGGTAGATGCTTTAGGAAAATTAACCGGTCTGCCCCGGGCATGGGTACCGGTAAGCCAGGCGGTGTTGGTATAAAATCCGGCCGGCACTTCGGAACCAATCGCCACTGTATAATCTATATTAATTTCCTCGTAAGGGAAAACTTCTCCCAAATACCAGCTGGAACTATTAATCAGTTCTCCTGATTCGTTGAACAAATTATCATAGACCACCACGTCATAAGCCGATCCCTTGCCTCGATTAATCAAAGTTATTCTATAGTCAACATTACTTCCCGCTAAAACAAAATCCTCAACATTACTCGTCTTTTTAATTCTAATATCAGGTAAAAATAAATAGCCAAGACCGATAGGCGTGCTTAAAGGATGCTCTCTATAGACTTCAAGCGAAAGAGTGTCCGTATTGTCCTCGTCATTCCAATCCGTTTCGGCACTGTCAATCGTTGCTTGGTTAACGAGATAACTGGTACCGTAAGGCACCTCGGGATCAATCGTTGCCGAATAAGAAACTGTTCCCGACCCACCCACCGGTACGGTACCGATATCCCATTCAATTTCACCGGGGTTATCAATGACCGTTCCGCCGCCTGTGTCAGTCACCGAAAGATATCGTTCATCAAAATCATCAATAATAGTTACACCGGTGGCATCCGCGTCTCCGTTATTAGTATAAGTCAAGGTATAAGTGACTGTTCCTCCGGGTTCAGCCGGATTAGAAGAAGTCGCCGCGCTCTCACCAAGCCAGAGATCGGGTCGGCCAAAAGCGACATCGCCCTGCCAGTTGCCGAAAATATTAACCATTCCCAAAAGCCAATTGCTGCTGCTGACATTCGAGTTAAGAATATTGATAAGGTTAGTTAAAACATTGGCATCGCCGGTATTAATAACGGTTGAACCGCCGGAGGTACTAATTGAATTCCCGCCGGTGGAAATATTAATCGCTATACTGTTTTTAATATAACCAGAATTATCATGGACAATGTTCAAGGCGCTGCCGTTTGATGAATCGCCATTTAAATCATCCGGGGTGAGATTGTAAACTTTGATGCCCTCAAAATCTTCATTGATTGTCAAACCGGGAGGCAAACTGCAGACATTTCCTTCCCAGCTGCCAAAATTATTAACCGCCATAAAAAACCAATTCCGGTCGGCAATATTGCTGTTAGCCACATTTAAAACATTGCTTCGAACATTAGCATGGCCGCTATTAATTGTCCCGGCATCAAAGGTCCTATTAATTGTGTTTTGACCGGTATTGGTAAAAACATAAACGTCGTTTTCTATTGCCCCTTCATTCGAACTAACAACATTAGTACTTTCACAATTGCCTCCGCAAGTTGAAGATTCCTGTTCTACAAAATCTTGGATGGTTTCCTTTCCGGGCAAAATTAAATCCCCTGCCCAATCGTCAAAAATATTAATAATAAACTGAAACCAATTTGAACCAATAACATTGCTGTTAAGGATATTAAAAAGATTGGCCACTACGTTGGCGTTGCCGGTATTAATAATTGCCTCGCCTTGATTGGCCTCCATTGAATTGTCGCCGGTTGAGGCATCGATTAAAACATTATTCTCAATACCTCCCTGATTGCCATCAACAATATTAAGGCAATCCGTCTCCGCCAAACACCCTTCTTCATTTTCAGAAAAATCGCCTATCTCCTCGGATAAATTCACATCTCCTTCTAAGCCTTCAAAAATATTCAACAAAAACTGAGAAAAATCAGAAGCAAGAAGATTGCTGTTAACCGTATTCAATAAACCGACAACTAAATTGGCGTCGCCGGTATCAATTAAACTGTCGCTTGAATTATCAATTGAATTATCGCCAGTTTCGGCTACGACGCTGACATCATTTTCTACCCTCGCCTCATTTTCACTGACAATCTCCGCTGTCTCTTCCGTTTGACCATCATCTTCTTCCTCGCTTTCTTCAATATTATCCTCGCCCTCGCTCTCTTCTGCTTCTATTTCCTCTTCTGATTCACCACTATCATTATCATTCTCTTCCTGACCCTCTTCCTGACCCTCTTCCTGACTCTCTTCCTGGCTGCTTCCCGAGTCATCTTCTGGCTCGCCCTCTGGCTCATCTCCTAACTCTTCTCCTGCTTCTTCATCTTCTAACTCATCTCCTGCTTCTTCATCTCCTGTTTCGTTCTCAATTTCGTCTCCTGCCCCATCTTCTGTTTCGCCTTCTTCGTTCTCTGACTCATCTCCTGATAAAACATTGCTGTTAACACTATTATTTCCCTCAACTACTACCTCGGCGTCTCCGGTTTCAATCACCTCCTGACTACTTCCCGAATCATCTTCTGACTCGCCCCCTGACTCATTTTCTAACTCATCTCCTGCTTCTTCATCTCCTAACTCCTCTCCTGCTTCTTCATCTCCTGTTTCGTTCTCAATTTCGTCTCCTGCCCCATCTT
>CAYTKG010000030.1:6277-7913 GCA_964438335.1 uncultured Candidatus Saccharibacteria bacterium
TTCCCTCAACTACTACCTCGGCGTCTCCGGTTTCAATCACCTCCTGACTACTTCCTGGATCGTCTTCGGCATTATCTCCATTCGAATTATCTTGGTCATTCTCTGTTCCTCCTTCTTGATCAGTCATTCCCCCGTCTATCATTTCTTCTCCTCCGTTTTCATCACCGCCAGTCACCTCTTCGCTCTGGCCATTATCAGCGCTTCCCTCTTCAGCTAAAGCAGAAAAATTAAGAGAATTAAAAACGACCAGACTGATAATTACCAAAGGGATAATAATAAACTTTTTTATTTGATTTGATTGATTCATTTGATTAAAAAATTAAAAAATATTAAATATGTTTTGGAAAAAAGATTTTAAGTTTTTTATCACATCCGACCACCATTCTTGAAAACCGCTTCTTTCTTTTTTTAACTCTTCGTCTCCTGATTCTTCGCCTTCTAATCCGCTTTCCCTTAGTTTTTCCCCGCCTTCTTTTTCCTCTGAAGTTTTTAAATCAACTTCATAGTTCTCTTCGGTTTTTTCCGAGTCGATTTCAACCTTCCTTTGAACCACGGCCTTGTCGCTCCCCTTTTCCACCCTGATTTCACTTTCCACTTTAACTTGATTGGCTCCGGACTTAATTTCAATCGGCTCAATTTCTTTGCCATTAACAATATTTTTTACCTCAATGCTTGTTTTTGCCTCGCCCTCCTTTATTTCACCGTTGATAACATTATTGCCGGTATTGGTGGAAACATTAACCTGATTGATAATCTGACTATTATTGTTTTCTTCAGAAAACCATTCTTTAAACTCGTCAAAAATCTCATCCAGCCAAAAAGCTTTTACTACTGAAGGAATTGTCCCTAAAAAAATAATCGAGATAAAAACCATCAATTTAAGTTTGAAATTTGAATTTCGATATTGATTTGTCATTTGGATTTTGATATTTGGATTTTCTATTTGTCTTCCCTGCGATAAGCCCTCATTTGACTTGTCATTAGATTTTGACACTCATTTGAATTTGATTTTAACATTTGAACTTCCATTATAAGGGCTTATCACAAGGAAGAGGCAAGGATCCTCTTCCTTTTCATTCAACCTAAGGACGGAAACTCCTGCTGATATTGCTGTTCACTACCGTCACTACCTTAGCATTAGCATAAGCATTGCCGGTGGTAATATCGTTGCGGTCGTTATCGCTACTGACGCTTCCATGGCCACATCCTCCACCAACACACCCTCCTTTGTTGTCACTATTGCCCACGCCGTTGGAACCAGTATCGGCCACAACAACCACTTTATTCGTTGCTTTTGCGAAATTACAAGCAATCATTTGACTTCCTGGACCGCAGCAACCGCCTGAAGCCACATTGGAATTGGCAACATTGCCTACTTTGGCCTTAGCAGAAGCATTGCCCGTGTCAATATCATTATAATCGTTTCCGCTGCTGACATTGCCATAAACATAAGCTCCCCGATTAGTGCTGTTACCTACTCCGTTGTAACCAGTATAGGCGCCAACCTCAACATCATTTCTAATTTCTGCTTCATTTCCAAAATTCATTTGTCTTCTTGGGCCGCAACAACCGTTTAAAGCCACATTGGAATTGGCAATATTGCCTATCTTGGCCTTAGCAGAAGCCTTGCCCGTGT
>CAYTKG010000031.1:0-7754 GCA_964438335.1 uncultured Candidatus Saccharibacteria bacterium
CGAAAAATGTATCAGGGAAAATGGAAATGCGCCGATTGCGGAGCTGAAATAACTGAACTTCCGTTCGAACCGGACCCAGACAGACCACTCTACTGCAGAGAATGTCACTCAAAACGAAGAAGAAATCGAAGATACTAAAATTGATTGATTAGAGTATAAAAACCCCGCGAAACTCTCGCGGGGTTTTTGCTTCAATTTTTATTGATTGTTTTTATTACCGAATAACAAAGCATTCACATTCAGTCTCAACCTAAAACCTTATGAATTGCTTTTCTAACCTTTAATAATCTTTTTGATAAAAACTCAGGATGATCCTTAAACCATTTAATATTGACTGGCGAAGGATGCGGCAAAACAAAAGCGGTTTTTTTGTTTAAGACTTGGTCTTGAAAGATAAGATCAGTATAATTTTTTCCGGGAAAAAGAAAATTAGCTGCTTCTTTGCCAACAATTAAATAAATTTCATTTTGAACACAATCAAGTTCTTTCAAAAGCCATCTTTTAGCGCATTCTTTTGGAGGTCTGACGTCGCCGCCGTTTTTGCCTTTCCCGGGAAAACAATGGGCAATAGCAGTGATATAAAATAAATTAGGATTATAAAAAACCTCTTCCGAAACTTGATACCATTCTCTTAATTTTTTTCCGCTTAAATCATTAAACGGCTTGCCTGTTTCATGAACGCTCTTTGATGGTGCTTGGCTAATATGGACAATTTTGGCAAACTCGTTTCCCCAAAAAATAGGTTTTGGCTCAAAACCAAATTCTTTTTGGCAATACCTGCATCTTAAAATTTCATTTTTTAATTTCTGAAAAGATTTCATGTCAACATCACAAAAAATCTTAGCTTTGCTTTTTTATTATCTATTATCTAACCCTTCCCTTAAAGAAATTCATTTTTTAAAATATCGCGAGCTTTCCTAAAAGCAACTCCCCGATGACTGACTGAGTTCTTTTCTTCAAGAGTCATTTCTGCGCTTGTTTTTTTTAATTTCACGCTGAAAAAAACAGGATCATAGCCAAAGCCATTTGTTCCCCTGGGCTCTGTCGTAATCTTTCCTTCGTATGTCCCCTCACAAGTCCGAATCTTATCATTATTGGGATCATAGATGGCTACTACCGCCCGAAAACGAGCAGTCCTTCTTTCGTCTGGAACTTCTCTTAATTCAGCTAATAATTTCATATAACGGTCTTCATCTGTCCCTCGAGCATAACGAGCAGTATGGACTCCCGGTCTTCCTCCCAAGGCATCAACTTCCAATCCCGCATCTTCGGCAAGAGTTAAAAGACCTGTTTTCTTCCCTAACGTCATTGCTTTAATGATTGCGTTTCCTTCAAACGTGGCCGCTGGTTCCTCAACTTCATAATCTTTGGGAAGCTCCGGAATATCATTCGGGTTAACAAATCCAAAAGGCAGTCCTTCAAGTAAAGAAATAATTTCAGGGAACTTACCTTTTGAACGAGTGGCTATAAGCAACTTTCTCTTTTCCATACGCAAATTATCCTATGGCTACGAATTAGCTAATTTGATTGCCTTTTTATTTTAATAATTTCTAAATTAAGGCTTTTTCTCGGTCTCAAGCCAGTCCTCGGGAAACCGATCGTCTGAAAGATTTTGGAGAAAAAGACCAAACTCCAAGGCCTGTTTTTGAAGCTTCTTTAACGGCAAATCCTTTCTTTCTGGCATCAATCTGAGATCTGCTCCGGGTCTAATAACCCAGGTGTTTTTATTAGGACTACCGTTAGCAAGTTTTGGTCTATTCTGCCAGGCAACCACTTTTAACAGTTTCTCGGCAAACTCATAAGGGATGGCTACCCAAGGATAGGACGCCCCGCGATCAGAATGGCCTTCACAAGATTGTTCGGTCTCTATTCCACAAAACCGCAAACCAATTACTAATTCTTTAATATTTTCTTCAATTGGCTTGCCTAACTTATCAACAATTAATTCCACCTCTTTTCTTATTTCCTCTAAATTTTTCATCTTATTGTTCTCCTTAACCATTATTTTAATCGTCCACTTCAAAAACTCTATACTCATATTCTTTAAGAAGCACCATTTCTAAGCCCTTGGCTCGCTCTCTTAAACGTTTCAGCCCCTCCTCTTCTCCCTTGTAATGACATTTGAGGGCAATGGGAAGAATGCCTAGTCCTTCAAAAACTGCATTGACATCGCTAGAGAAAAAATATTTTGTCATTACGCAAGCTCCTGCCGAAGAACCAACCACAACCTTGCCCTTAATTACCTCTTGGAAATCTGGATACTGTCTGAGCGTTTTTAGTAATTTGAAGGTATCGCCCCCTCTTATCCAAATCACATCTGAATCCCTAATTTGGGCAATTAATTTATCTTTTAAGGCAATGGTTAGCTTTAACTGTTTATCGCTCGCATGTTTAAGAAGGTTTGCTTTATCCTTCCTAAAGCTTTCTTGATAATCAATCTCTTTTCTGGCAAAATAAACAATCAGGATTTGAGCATTCTCTTTTAAGCCTTTAACAATTTCCCTAAAAAAATTTCTATTCGATTCAACGGGAACGCTGGTATAACCACCGTGAAGTATGTATTTGGTCATTGCTTAGTTTATCAAAAACTGCCCCGGTGTAAATATGTGAAGCGGGCTTCTTAACGATTTTGGGCCTCCTCTGCCAAGGTTCAACCTCGATAATAGATATACTGGCCTATTTAAGAATTAAAGCCTAATCAAACTTTTGAGATTATTTTACTAAATTAAGTCTATCAACCTAAGAAACGAAGTTTGTCTTGGCAAGCTGCCCGCTATCACAGGCGATAGGATTTCGCTTGGACGACTTAGCGTTTCTTTTCTGGGTCCTCCCTGTCGAACCGTTCTCGCCCAAAAATTTTCAATCGGCGAATTAAACTTTTAGACCAAGTTCCTGGGCAAAAAAGTTCAAGATCATAGATTGAAGCTTGACCATTTTTGAAATTGGCTTACCCGCGCCATGGCCTGCGTTAGTTTCGGTAAAAAGAAGAACTTTATTTTTCTTGTTTGTTGATTGAAGCAGGGCCGTCATTTTTCTGGCATGCAAAGGATCTACTCGCGTATCCTTATCTGCGGTAGCAAACAAAATGTTCGGATATTCAACACCAGCCCGTATATTATGGTAAGGACTCCATTTGAGAATTTTTTTGAGATCGTCTTTGTTCTCAGGATTTCCGTATTCATGTATCCATCTCGCAGCAATTCCAAATTTTGGAAAACGAACCATGTCTGTTAACGGCACCCTAGAACAAACCGCCTTAAATAAATCGGGGCTTTGGACAGCAACCGCCAAGACAAGCAAACCCCCATTGCTGCCGCCAAAAATACCAAAATGTTGAGTATCGGTATAATTTTGCGAAATCAAATATTTCGCAGCATTTATAAAATCATCGAAGCTGTTTTGTTTATTTTTCCTTATCCCACTTTTATGCCATTTCTCTCCAAATTCGCCTCCGCCACGAATATTTGCTATGGCAAAAACCCCTCCACGCTCAATCCATGGCACCCAATCTCTCATGAACCTCGGAGTTTCATTTTTGGAAAAACCGCCATATCCATAAAGTATTGTTGGGTTTTTGCCGTTACAAACAATTTCATTTTTATGGAAAATGAAAATAGGAATTTTTGTTCCATCTTTCGACGAATACCATTCCTGCTTGATAGTATAATCTTCCGGATTTATTGGATTATCTGTTATTTTGTATCTTTCATATTGATGGTTTTTCGGGTCAAATCTGTAAACAACTTTGGGAAAAGTAAAAGATTCCAGCCCATAAAAAAACTCTTTTTCTGTTCTGCGTGTTGAAATTCCGGCTAAACTTGAATATCGCGGCAAGGGCACTTTACCGGTTTCTTTTCCGAGATGATTTAGAATAATTATTTCAGAACATACATTTACAAGATATTCAAGTAAAATCTGATCAGCGGTTAGGGCAACCGATTTCAAAAGATTTTCTCGCTCTGGAAAAAATTCTTGCCATTCATCGATGTTTTTAAATAAGTCATCTAGCTCAATTGAGAGTATCCTATAATTGTTTGCTTTGTAATTTGTGAAAAGAATTGCTTTTTTATTTAAAAATTGAAGCAAAAACTTTGACGATATGCCGACAATTAAAGGCGTAACTTTTTCTTTGTCTTTGTCGTAAATATAAATCTCGTTCTCGGTCCATGTTCGAGAAACATGTATGGCAAGATATTTTCCGTCCATTGAAAGAGAAAGATTTATCATATCATCTCTTGGCCTATTTCTTCCGAAAATCAATTTGTCATTATCCGGATTATCTCCAAGTTTGTGAAAATAAACTTTGGGATAAAGGTGTTCCTCGTTTTTAGGGACTGTACCGGGTCGAGGGTTTCTTGTGTAAAAAAATCCAGAATCGTCAGGTAGCCATTGGATAGATGAATAACGACAGCGGACGATTTTATCTGCTAAATTTTCTTTCTTGTCGACATCCATCACATATAGCGTTGCCATTTCGTCGCCCCTCTCCGATAAACCATAGGCGACATATTTCCCGCTCCATCCAGGAAACCAGTAATCAATACTAATTGTATTACCCTTTTTCTTGCCGTTAGGATCAACCAGTTTTATTGGCGTGCCGTTTAGTCCATCTTTGGCGTATAAAACCATTTGGTCTTCCTCTGGTTGTCTTTCGGTATAAAAGTAACGTCCTCCGACCGGAACAGGATTCGAAAAATTAACTACTCTAAAGTTCTTAATAAGTTCCTTAGAAAATTCTTCTTGATTTTTATTTCGAAGGAAAAAATCTGTATATTGGTTTTGTGCGTTAATCCATTCTTTAACTTCCGTATTATCGCCATCTTCCAGCCAACGATAAGAATCGGTAATCTTTATGCCATTTACCTCGTCAACAATATCTTCTTTTTTGGTTTTTGGAGGTTTCATAGATATAAAAATTATACCTCATAATTATACCTCATATAATATCAAAATACCCCGGCATAAATACAAACATCAGGCGAGGACGATTTTTCTAAACTCGCCACACGGAACGGTTTTCTGACCCTAAAACATAATCAACTTCATTTCCTCTCTTTAATTTCTGCTTTGGCTCTCTCTAAAAATTTGCCAAGACTCATCAATCCTATATCCCCTTCTCCCTTAGACCGAACCCTTACTGAATTTACCTTTTCTTCTTGGTCCCCAACCACTAATATATAAGGGATTTTTTGGATTTCTCCCTCTCTAATTTTCTTGGAAACGGTCTCTGCTTCATCTCGGACTTCAACCCTCAGGCCATTTGCTTTAAGCTCCTTACTTACTCGGATAGCATACTCTCTGTGCCTGGAACCTACAGGGACAACGGAAATTTGAACCGGGGCTAACCATAATGGAAAAGCGCCGGCATAATGCTCAATCAGAATCCCGATAAATCTTTCTAAGGAACCTAACAAGGCTCGATGAATCATTATTGGCCGTTGCTTCTTGCCTTTTTTATCGACATATTCCATTTTAAATTTTTCCGGGAAATTGAAGTCAACCTGGATGGTAGATAATTGCCATTCTCTTCCAATAGCGTCTTCGACCAACACATCGATTTTCGGCCCATAAAAAGCGGCTTCTCCAATTTGAGAAACATAATCCAGATTCTTTTTCTTTAAGGCAGCTTTCAATGCTTTTTCCGCTATGTCCCAAGTTTTATCGTCTCCTAAATATTTTTCTTTCTTTTCAGGATTTCTTAAAGAAAGACTCACCTTGAAATCCTTGAAGCCAAAAGTTTCCAAAATATACTTGGTTAAATCTATCGTCTCTTTTAACTCTGATTCTAATTGATCTTGGGTGCAGAAAATATGAGCATCGTCTTGAGTAAAACCCCTAACCCTGGTTAAGCCGTGAAGAACGCCTGATTTTTCGTAACGGTAAACAGTACCCATCTCGGTAAATCTCAGTGGCAAATCTCGATAAGACCTGATTTTACTGTTATAAATTTTAACATGGCCGGGACAATTCATTGGCTTAACTAAAAATTTCTCCTCGTCTACTTCCATAGGAGAATACATTGATTCTCTGTAAAAATCCCAATGACCGGATCTTTTCCACAAATCCAACCTGGCAATATGAGGCGTGCTTACTAATTGATAACCCCTCTCCAAATAAGTTTCCAAGGCAAAATCCATCACTGCTTTTCTTAAAATCGCACCTCGAGGCGACCACAAAATTAATCCCTTGCCAAATTCTTCGTCAATTAAAAACAGTTCTAACTTTTTACCTAATTTTCGGTGGTCTCTCTTTTCTGCCTCTTCTTTTCTTTCAAGATATTGTTTTAATTCTTTTTCTGTTTCGAAAGCTACTCCATAAATTCGGACCAACATAGGATTTTTTTCATCTCCTCTCCAGTAAGCTCCTGCCACTTTGGTCAATTTGAATGCCCGGGGATTAATTTGTTTGGTTGACTCAACGTGCGGCCCCTTGCAAAGATCAACAAAATCACCGCTTTTATAGACAGTAATCTCCCCTTCCATTTCCTTTATTAATTCCAGCTTGTATCGTTGATCTTTAAAAATCTGTTCGGCTTTCTTCTTTGAAACCTCCTCTCTCTCGAATTTGATGTCTTTCATTATCAATTCTTTCATTCTCTTTTCAATTTTAGGTAAATCTTCGGAAGAAATGGAAGCAGGCAAATCAAAATCATAATAAAACCCGTCTTCGATAGCAGGTCCTATTCCAAACTTGGTTTCGGGATAAAGTTCTTGGACAGCCGTTGCCATTATGTGAGATAAGGAATGACGAACGGTTTCAATCTTCATATTCTTTATATTACTTTAGTTTCGCTTCTTTTTCGACCTTTTACCCTTTGTTTTCAACGAAAATAAAGGGCTTAAATAAAAACTCTCTTCCTTTTAAAGAGGCCAACCACAAAGATTTTAAAATCTCAAAGCGGCCTCAGGAAGAGGTTGTTGTCGTTGTTGTCAGTGTCAAATTTTCCTTGATTTCTCGCATCTTGTTTTAGTTTAATAACTTTAAAATTTATGTCAATAGCCGTTCTACCAAATAAATGAGTTAATCCCGAAAAAATTTTCAAGAAAATTTATCGTCTAAACTACCATTTTAATAAAAACTCATGGCAATCATCGCCACGAAAAACACATTTTGTCTCTCTACAAGTAACCTCACGTTTAATTACCATCTGAAATATGCTGGAAAGGTATCCTATAAGAACTTGACAATGATCCGGAAAATAAGGGAAATTATAAACTCTCAAAATCACATATTTTTCTCTTTTGTTGAATTCCGATTCGCAATCTCCGACTGTATAATAACATCTCCACATCCTTTGGGCTTGACTAACAAATATTTCCGGCGAAACAAAGTATCTTATAAAAATTCTAATGACTGAATAAAGTTTGGACCCATACTCTCCCATTTCTTGAAACTCCTTATCGTCAAAATTGAACAGCTTCTTTATGGTTAATAAAGTAATGCCCTTTAGTCCTATTGGATAAAATTTCAGCATCCTCAGCTCCTCATATTTTATTGGATAGCCAAGCATCGCTGTTTCGTCCTCGAATCTCTTTAATCCTTTTTTCCCTTCTTTCTGAAGAATAAATTCCAAATCGCCTTTGATTGCAATTCCTCTAACCTCACCTTTAATTTCCATTAATTTCTTAGCCGTCTCGCTTGCAATTATTTCTTTCATAGTTCTCTTGTTATGCCCTAAAGCAAATACATTATCTTGAGTCACCCGAGAATTCTATTTTTATCCTCCGGTTTGTTTATTCTATCACAAAACCGCC
>CAYTKG010000032.1:0-7606 GCA_964438335.1 uncultured Candidatus Saccharibacteria bacterium
TAATTAAAAAATGGCCTAAAATAATGGTTTGGAAGGTATGAGGAAAAAGATTCTCAGGATCTTTTTTCGCTTTTTGAAGTTCAAAGAGCAAAAGCCCCAAAAAACTAAGATAGATTAGAAGAGCCGGCAGGCCAGCATTCAAAGCTACATCTAAAGGAGCATTATGGGCTCTGTCCCACCAATCTCCTCCAAACTGATTTCCGAATCCAGGCAGGCGAGGGTCGTAATACTTATTAAAAGGTATTTCCTGATTCTCCGGCCCCCATCCCAGAATAGGTCTTTCTTTTATTCCTTTAAGATAAATGCCCCAAGCTGAGCGCCGGGCCTCAAGCCCTTCTAAAGAAATTCTCCTTATTGTTCCAACAATTCCTTCCATCAACTTGTTTTCAGGAAAGAAAAAATTGGGATGGGTTTTTAAAAACCAAAAACCAAGGAAAGAAGTTAAAAGCAAAAAAAAGAAAAGTCCTTTAACTAGCCATTTTTTTTGAGGATAAAAAAGGACGAAATAGAAAAAAGAAACAAAAAGACCAATATAGGCGGCTCTTGTTTCTGTGATGGCTATGGTGAAAAGGAAAAGAAGTAAAAATCCAGCATAAATGGTTTTTTTGAAAACGGATTTTTCTTTGAGAAAAAACAGAAGAGCAATGAAAAAGAAAAAGAAGAGATAGGAAGCTAAATGAATGGGGTTGCCCAGAGTAGAGAAAGGTCTTTGGGGCAAAAACTTAAGATAGGGGCTGAAGATTCCGAATTTTTGAAAAATACCTCCTAAAGAAACAAGCATGGCGATAACCAGGCTGAATTTCCAGATTTGAAGCCAGTTTTTTTCGCTTAAAACCAAAAAACCGAGAAAAGAGAAGATAAAATAAAAACCGAAATTTAAAAAACCACCTCCTCTGAAAGGACTTCCCCAGAAACTGAAAAATCGGTCAGGAGAAAAAAGTGTGGAAATAAAATATAATCCAAAAAGAGCGAGAAAGAGATAAATAAGCATTCCCGGCTTTAATCGGGTGAATTTTTTAAGGATTTCTTCTTTGCTTCCCAGAAGAACATCGTATACAAAAAGAAGGAGCAAGAAAGAAAGAATAATGCGAAAAACAAGGGCTTTTGAAAAAGCCGGAGGAAGGAATAGAGGGGGGAAGCTTAAAAGGGGAAGCGCTAAAATAACAAAGAATCCCAGAAAGTAAAGCTTGTCTATTATTTTCATTTTAGTCATCTTACCATTCTATCATTGAAGAAAGAAGCAATCAATCTTTGCCTCCCTCTTTTTTTCTTGTTATGATAAAAACTATGGAAAAACTTGTTATGATAAGAACTATGAAAAAACCAGCCCTTCAGAAAAAACTCCTTTTCGTCGTTTTTTTTCTTTTTCTCATACCACTTTCCTCCTTTGCTGATTCATTAGGAGAAGAAAGGACTTTTTTTCTTGATTCTTCTTTTGACGCTGAGGGACGAGATAATCTTTTAGCCGTTTTAGAAAGAGAGAATGAACATCTTTATTTTTATATTGACAGCGAATGGTGGAGGGATTTAAGTGCAAAGGAGCGTTCGGAGATAAATTCTGCGCTAGATACTCTTGGTGATGTTTTCAATAGTCAAATTTATCCTACTTTGGTAGGGACGTTCGGAAGCGAGTGGAAACCCGGCATTGATGGTGATAATAAAATTACTGTTCTTTTACATCCGATGAGAAAGGGGATAAGGGGTTATTTCAGAATAGCCGATGAATATTTTAAATTTCAGGTTCCAAGATCTAACGAGAGGGAAATGGTTTATCTTAGTTCAGATTACATTACAGATTCCAGGATGAAGAGTTATCTAGCCCATGAGTTCCAGCACTTAATTACATTTAACCAGAAAGAAAGAAAATATGGTTTTTCTCCTCAGACCTGGTTTCAGGAAGTTTTTAGTGAATACGCCCCTACTTTAGCCGGCTTAAACACTCCTTATGAAGGAAGCTATCTTCAAGAGAGGGTAGACCTTTTTCTTAGAAACCCCTCGGATTCTCTTACCGAGTGGCGAGGAGAAGCCTCAGACTATGGGGTCTTGAGTCTTTTTATTCACTATCTGGCGGAGCATTACGGTATTGAAGTTTTAGTTAATACCCTTTCTAACTCAAGAGATGGAATCACAGCCTTCAACGAGGCCTTAGAGAAAGCAGGTTTTGATAAGGATTTCGGGCAGGTTTTCAATGACTGGGCGGTGGCTGTTTTAGCAAATGATTGTTCTTTAGGTCCAGAGTTTTGCTATCAAGATAAGAATTTATCTAAGATTAAAATAGTACCTTCTTTACACCTCTTGCCTTTCGTAAAATTCAGCAATCTTCAGATAGAAGATTCAATCAAGGACTGGTCGGTTAAATGGTATAGGCTTATTGGAGGAAGGGGAGATCTAAAACTGACTTTTAAAGGGACTAAGGGGATTAACTTCTCCCTTGCCTATTTGGCCTGCAAGGTTTCTGGAGGCTGCTCGCTTTCTCAGGTGCCGCTCACCGAAGAAGGAGAGGGAATAATTTCTCTTCCTCATTTTGACGAAGATTATACTTTTCTTGCTTTAATTCTAAGTAGTCAAGAAAGACAAAGTAATTTCTCAAACCCAGAATCATCACACTTTTTTACTATTGAAGTTTCTGTAGGTCGCCAGGAACTTACAGTTCAAAAACTATTAGCGGAAATTGAGAAATTAAAGGCAGAAATCGCTAAGTTGCAAGCCGTTCTTAATGAAATTTTAAGAAAAAAAGTTTTTTCTTGTCAGATTGAAAAAGAGCTTTATTTTGGAATGAAAGATTCCCAGGTAGAATGCCTTCAAGAATTTTTGAAATCCCAAGGTCCTGAGATATATCCTGAAGGTCTGGTAACCGGATATTTTGGACCTCTTACAAGAAAAGCTGTTATTCGTTTTCAAGAAAAGTACAAAGACGAGATTTTAAGTCCTTGGGGTTTAAGTAAGGGTACAGGATTTGTTGGTGAGACAACTCGCGCTAAGATCAATAGGATTCTAAGTTCGATTTCTTCTTGAAACAAAACTTTATGCCTTTCAAGTCTCATTTCATTGTCTCTCTTTTCTTGGAATTACTTCTAAGCGAGACTTTTCGTTCTTTGTGGACGCTCTTTTAGCTCTTCTTTCAGGCTGGTTCATAAATACTGAATCATTGTTAAGCCAAGGAGAATCTAGGGGGAGGATGGGAGAAATTTGACTTTGTTATCACTCAATTTCCAGTTATCAATTTTTAAATTTGATTTTACGAAAAAACATCTTTTTTTAGTTTCGCTTCCTGTTTTATTTTTTTGTATTTATTTGGGAATATTAAGCCTCTTTTAGTAGATGGAGCCTTCGTGAAAGGGGAGCTTCAAAGGGTTATTTCTTTATTTGAAAAATTTTAAATCAATTCTCAACTGATTTTTTTTAGAGAGGAAATTTTTGGCGCACTTTTTTTATTGGTTAATCTATGCTAAATTGAGAGAGCGGGAATCCAAAATTAGTAGTTTTCCTAAAAAAGGATTAAGCTTATCGGAAAAAAACAAGATTAAAGACATCAACAACAATTTATGCCAAAAACTATTTTAGTTACGGGTGGAGCAGGTTTTATAGGAAGCCATTTAATAGATTATTTGCGTGAAGAGAGCTATAAAGTTCTTTGTATTGACAATTTGAGCTTGGGAAGAGAAGAGAATATAAAACATCACGAGAGAGATTCTGGTTTTAGATTTATAAAAATGGATCTTTTAAACAAAAAAGGTCTTAATGAAGTGTTTGAGAAAGATAAAATTGATTGCGTTTTTCATTTGGCGGCAAACTCCGATATCCAAAAAGGGAGAGAGAATCTTGAAATCGATTTGAAGAACACTTTTATGACAACCTTTAATATCTTGGATTGTATGAAGAAAAATGGAATTCCTCAGATAGTATTTGCCTCGAGTTCCGCCATTTATGGAGAGCTTGACAAACCATTAAGCGAGGATACCGGTCCGCTTTTTCCAATTTCTTTTTATGGTGCCGCCAAACTCTGTTCGGAAGCATATATCTCTGCCTTTTGCGGCAATAGCAATATTCAGGCCTGGATTTTAAGATTTCCCAATGTTGTGGGAGAAAGAGCTACTCATGGAGTAGTTTTTGATTTTATAAACAAACTCAAGAAAAATCCGAAGGAATTAACCATTTTGGGAAATGGCAAACAGAAAAAACCTTATATGTATGTAAGAGATTTAATAGAGGGAATCGTTTTTGCCCGGAAAAATTCTGACAAGAAGATTAATTGCTTCAATTTAGGAACGGACAGTTTGGTTACGGTTCATAGAATTGCGGAGATTGTTATAGAGGAGATGGGGCTTGAGAATGTTAAATTAAGATTTACAGGAGGGGACAGAGGATGGATTGGAGACGTGCCAAGATTTAAATATAATCTTTCCAAGATTCATAAATTGGGATGGAAAGCGGAGCTTTCCTCTGAGGAAGCCGTTAGAAAGGCAGCAAGGGCCTTGCTTAATAAAAAATCATGAAAGCGATAATTTTAGCAGGAGGAAGAGGAAGCAGATTGGGCGATTTGACCAAAGAAATTCCCAAACCAATGATAAGAATAGGGGGAAAGCCGGTTTTGGAGCATCAAATTGCTTTTCTTAGAAATTACGGGATAAAAAATATCATAATTTTGACAGGCTATCTATCAGAGGCAATCGAAGAGTATTTTAAGCATGGAAGCAAATTCGGGGTTAATATTTCCTATTTCAAAGAGAAGAGGCCTTTAGGAACCACGGGAGGCCTAAAAGAAATAGAAAGAGAATTAACAGAAGATTTTCTTTTGCTTTACGGAGACGTGATGGTGAATATGAATTTGAAAGAATTTATTAGTTTTCACAAAAAAAAGAGAGGTATTGGTACTTTGACAATTCACCCTAACGACCATCCTTATGACAGCGATTTGGTTGAGATTGACAAAGACCAAAAAATCGTTGCTTTTCATCCAAAACCTCACCAAGAGAACAAATATTACAGAAATTTAGTTAACGCCTGTTTTTATGTAATGTCCCCTGAGATATTAAAGTACATCAAAAAAGGGGTGAGAGCAGATTTCGGCAAAGAAGTTTTTCCCAAGATTATTCAAAAGGAGAATTTCTATGGCTACAATACCGCCGAATATCTAAAAGATATAGGAACGCCGGAGCGTCTCAAAGAGGTAAGAGAGGACTATAAGAATGGAAAAATCGAAAGATTAAATAAAGAAAATAAAAGAGGGGCTATTTTTTTAGATAGGGATGGGGTAATTAACAAATACGTAGGCCTGCTTTACAGAACCGAGGATTTTGAACTTCTCCCCGGAGTAGGCGAAGCCATAAAAAAAATCAATCGTTCAGAATTTTTGGCAATTGTTATTACTAACCAGCCAGTTATTGCCAGAAATCTTTGTTCTATTGAAGAATTAGAGGAAATTCACAAAAAGATGGAGACCCTGTTGGGTAGAGAAAGAGCGAAATTAGACGCAATTTATTATTGTCCTCATCATCCAGACAAGGGCTTTCCTGAAGAAAATCCAAAATATAAAATTGAATGTAATTGCCGCAAACCCAAGACGGGATTGATAGAAAGGGCAGTCAATGATTTCAATATCGATCTTAAAAATTCATACTTTATCGGCGATTCATTAAGAGATGTTTTGTGCGGGAAAAACGCCGGCGTCACCACCATTGGAGTTAAAACAGGCCAAGCCTGCAAAGATTGTAAAATAAAGCCAGATTATATGTTTAAAGATTTAAATGAAGCCGTTAATTTTGTCTTAAAAGGGAAATTATGATTATCTCTCAAACACCATTAAGAATAAGCTTTGTTGGCGGGGGCACTGATTTTGAAGATTTTTATCGTCGTTATCCCGGTCGCGTTTTAAGCACCACCACAGATAAATACTATTACATAGGTTTGAACTCAAGATTTGATGGAGCTTTAAAGACAACTTATTCTAGGATTGAACTTGTCGAGCGCCGCGATCAAATCCGGCACCCTCTAATTAGAGCGGCTCTTAAAGAAGCCGGCATTGAAAGGGGGATTGATATTGTTTCTCTTTGCGACCTCCCTGCCAAAAAGACCGGTTTGGGCTTGGGCGCCTCAAGCAGTTTTACTGTTGGATTGTTAAATGCTCTTTATGCCTTCAAAGGAAAACATCTAAAGCCTGAACTCTTAGCAGAAAAGGCTTGCAAGATTGAAATTGAAGATGCTAAATCTCCGATTGGAAAACAGGATCAATATGCCGCTGCCTTTGGGGGCTTGAATCAAATTACTTTTAACAAGGATGGGAAGATTACAGTAGAGCCAATTTATCTCGGTTCTGCAATTAAAGAAGCGTTTCAAAAACATTTGCTTTTGTTTTTTACCGGCATAGAAAGGTCGGCCAACAGCATTTTAAGCGAACAGAAGAATAATATTGATAAGAAGTTTGAATTGCTGAAGGAAATGTCAAATATGGTTCCAGTGTTTAGAAAGTTTTTAGAAAAAGGAGATTTTCAAAAAGCAGCCGAGATTTTGCATCAGGGTTGGCTGATAAAGAAAAAATTGGCCTCAAAAATTTCCAATCCCCGAATTGAAGAAATGTATCGGCTCGCCTTAAAAGCCGGCGCTTGGGGCGGAAAAATTTTGGGAGCCGGCGGGGGAGGTTTTCTTTTAGTAATCGCTCCTCCAGAGAATCAACCAAAGATAAAAAAGGTTTTAAGAGAATACCAATTAATTCCTTTTTCTTTTTCTGAGCCAGGAAGTAAAATTATTTTTAGAGATTGAATATCAGAAATAAAAGAGATGTATATTGGCGTTTTTGAGAATTAAAAAATTAAATCAATCACGTTCCCCGGAGACCACTAAAGCAATAAAATTTTCTAACCTCCTATATTTATTCTGGAGACCATCAAGCCAAAATTATGAATACTGTTCAAAGAATTGCTAAAAATACAGGAGTGCTAATAATATCCCAGATAGTGGGACACTTGTTAGGTTTTTTCTATGGAATATATACGGCCCGCTACTTAGGGGCAGAGGGTTTTGGGATTTTGTCTTTTGGGCTTGCCTTTACAGCTATCTTTAGTGTTTTTGCTGAATTGGGTTTGGGCCCTTTAACTGTTCGGGAAGTTGCCCGTGACAAGTCCTTAACAGGCAAATATCTTGGGAACATTATTGTGTTGAAATTTATTTTAGCAATAATCGTCTTTGGGCTGATTGTTCTAATAATAAATTTTCTTGGTTATCCTGAACAGACCATTAAAGTTGTCTATTTGCTTGGTTTGTCAGTTGTCTGCAAGGCCTTTGTGGGAATATTTAATTCTGTCTTTCAGGCTTATGAAAAGATGGAGTATAATTCAATCGGACAAATTTTGAACAGCGGCTTAATGCTAATCGGTGCTTTATTTGCAATAAGCCAGAGATTCAGTATTATTGGTTTTGCCTTTCTTTATTTCATTGTCAACCTGATTTCTTTAGTATATAGTTTTGCCATTTGCGTCTGGAAGTTTGCCAAACCCAAAATAGAAATCGATTGGAATTTTTGGAAACGCACGATAAAAGAGGCCTTGCCTTTTGGGTTAACCGCAATTTTTGTTACTAATTTTCAGTGGATAAGTTCGGTGATGCTTTC
>CAYTKG010000033.1:0-7268 GCA_964438335.1 uncultured Candidatus Saccharibacteria bacterium
TTTACAAATATTTTCATAATAAAATATTTTACCATAAAATAAATAAAATTATGAAGGAATACATTACTAAAGAAGGATTAGAAAAAATAAAAGAAAAACTTAGATATTTGGAGGGAACCAAAAGAAAAGAAATTGCCGAAAAG
This sequence comes from uncultured Candidatus Saccharibacteria bacterium, assembly GCA_964438335.1. Taxonomy (GTDB): domain Bacteria; phylum Patescibacteriota; class Minisyncoccia; order Minisyncoccales; family CAYTKG01; genus CAYTKG01. Next base: position 144 of record CAYTKG010000033.1, read on the forward strand.
TTGGGCCAAGAGATTGAAGCCGGGGATTTAAGTGAGAATGCTCAATATCATGAATTGAAGCGTCAACAAAGTTTTTTAGAAGGAAAGATTTTGGAACTAAAGGAAATTGTCAAGAAAGCAACGATTATTGATGATGGGGCGGGAAACGATGTGGTTAGAGTTGGCTCAACGGTTTCAGTAATTCTTGACGGAGAAGAAGAAAAATTTAAAATTGTGGGCCCGACTGAAATTGATCCTTTAGATGGTAAAATTTCCTATCAGTCGCCTTTGGGTAAAGCTCTTTTGGGTAAAAGAGAAAAAGAAAGCTTTGAATTTGAGGGTCCCGGGAAAAAAATCAAAGGCAAGATTCTCAAGATTGAGTAAATACTATGGCCGCTATCAATAAAATAAAAAAAAATCGGCTAAAAAAATTGGAAGCAATAAGAAAGGCGGGTTTTAATCCTTATCCGAGTAAAACAAAAAGAACTCATTGTATTTTTGAAGTTCTTTCTAATTTTGAGAAATTGGAACAAGAAAAGAAGAAGGTAATTTTGGCTGGGAGAATAAGGTCGATAAGAGAACACGGAAAATCCTGTTTTCTCCATTTTGAGGACGGTTCACAAAGAGAGCCGCAAGCTCCTTCGGCAAGAATCCAGGCCTATTTTAAACAAGATGTTTTAGGGGAAGAAAAATATCAATTTTTTTTAGACAATTTTGATATTGGCGATTTTATTGAAATTGAAGGCGTTTTGTTCAGAACCAAAACCGGCGAGAGAACAATTTTAGCTTCTGATTTTGCTATTTTAGCCAAATCTCTTCGACCTTTGCCAGAAAAATGGCACGGCTTGAGAGATGTTGAAGAGAGATACCGGAAAAGATATTTGGATATTTTAATGAATCCGGAAGTCAGGGAAGTTTTTCAGAAAAGAAGCAAGATTTTAAAGTTCTTGCGTCAGTATCTTGATAAAAACGGTTTTTTAGAGGTGGAGACGCCGATTCTTCAACCCATATATGGCGGTGCTTCGGCTCGTCCTTTTATCACTCATCTTGAGGCTTTAAATACCGATTTTTATCTTCGCATTTCTGACGAACTTTATCTTAAAAGATTAATCGTGGCCGGTTTTGACAAGGTGTATGAAGTTTCCAAAGATTTTCGCAATGAGGGAATTGACCGGCAACATAGTCCTGAATTTACTCAAATAGAGTTTTATTGGGCTTATGCTGATTATTATGACTTGATGAAATTCACCGAAGAGATGCTTTGTTTGTTAATTAAGGACGTTTGCGGAAACCTAAAAATTGAGTTTGAAGGAAAAAAATTGGACTTTAATCCGCCTTGGCGGAGAATTACTTATCGAGATTTAATTTTAGAGCATGCCGGCATTGACATTGATAAGGCAAAAACAGAAAAGGAGTTAAAGAAAGCCATTTCCGAAAGAGAATTGGAACTTGATTTATCGGGCTTAGTGGGCTATGGCCCTGTTTTAGATGCCCTTTATAAGGAATTTTGTCGTTCTGAAATAATTCAACCCACTTTTTTAATTGACCACCCGGTTGAGTTGATGCCCTTGGCTAAGAGAAAAGCTGATGATTCTTCAAAAATTGAAAGCGTTCAGCTTTTGGTGGCCGGCTATGAATTAATTAAGGCCTATAGCGAGCTTAATGATCCTCAAGATCAGCGAGAGCGTTGGTTAGAGCAGGAGGGGTTGGCTAAGAAGGGGCTTGAAGAACATGAAGTTTTGGATGAAGATTATATTGAGGCCTTAGAATACGGCATGCCGCCAACAGCCGGTTGGGGCATTGGTATTGACCGTTTGACCGCGATTCTTACTAATCAACACTCAATTCGCGACGTTATCCTTTTTCCTTTAATGAAGCCAAAAGAAAAACCAAGAACCAAAATTAAATAAAAGATTTTCCTTAGACCCAATCTTTAAAATATGGCAAAAAAACTTAATTTTTCTTGGAAAAAAGGGCTTTTGATAACCTGTCTTTTAGTTGCTGTTTTGGGCGTCATTTTTTCTTTTTATTGGTCTAAAGGAGGAACAAAAGAGCCGGAAAAACCGAAAAAATCAGGCGAGTCGCCGGAATCCCGGGAACCTATAAACCTAAATAAAGAGACGACTGGCCAAATAATTAATAAAGTTCTGCCGGCCGGCTATAACAAAAAGATTTCAAAATATTATCTTGATAATCTAAATGGAGATAATTACCCGGAAATTATTATTACCGCCCTTGAGGAAAACTCAACTTTTTTTCGAAGTGCTTTGGTTATTGTTATCACTGTTTTAGATGAAGACGGAAATTATAAAAAAATAGGGGAGTTGAAACATCAAGAAGGTTATTTTGGCACTCCTTGGGTTAGAAAGCTCGAGGACATTGATAATGATAGCGAAAAAGAAATATTTTTGGCTTTAGAATACGGCGGCGCCAGTTGTAGCATGGAAGGGATTTTTGATGTTGATTTCACCAATCAAAAGATTAGCTGGATGAGAATTCGAGACGAAAGGGGCAACATTAGAAAAGCAGAATCTTGTAGCGGCGGCGCCCTAATGCATAATAGTTTCTACAAGATTGATGATTTGGATCAAGATGGCAATAAAGAGTTTATTGAGGTCTACGGCTGGAAACCTTTCAAAAAACCGGAGAAATTAGGACCAACCGAAGGATTGGTATCAAGAGAGGTTTCGACCGAGGAAGGAACAACGACCGAATGGTGGGTTTACCAAGCAAGCGCTTATGAGTGGGATGGTTCTTTATTTGCTTATAGCGAATCGCTTTCAAAAATAATGATTGCTAAACTTTTATCCGAGAACAATTAAAAATAAACATTTACTACCTTCTATCTACTACTCACTACCTACTATTATGTTAGACATTAAATTTATTCGTCAAAACCCAGAGATTGTCAAGGATGGCTGCCGAAAAAAGCAGCTCAAAGTTGATATTGACAAACTTTTAGTATTGGACGAAAAAAGGAGAAAACTCATGCAGATAGTAGAGGAACTGCGTTTTGAAAAAAATGAAATTTCGGAAAAGATGGTCAGAGAAAAGCAAGCTGATTTAATCGAAAGAGCAAAAAAGATTAAGGAAGAAATCTTGAAAAACGAAAAACTTTTAAAAGAAATAGAAAACGACTATCAAAAACTTTTATATTTAGTGCCGAATTTGCCTCTAGCCGGTGTTCCCGAGGGAAAAGACGAATCAGAAAATATTGTTTTGAGAGAAGTAGGGGAGATCCCCAAGTTTGATTTTAAACCTAAAAATCATTGGGAAATTGGCGAGGAATTGAGTTTAATTGATGTTAAGAGAGCGGCCAAAACCTCGGGAACTCGTTTTGGTTTTCTAAAAAGAGAGGCAGCTTTGCTTGAGTTCGCTTTAATCAATTTTGCCTTGGAAAATCTTTTAAAAGAGGGTTTTATTCCGCTTGTCCCACCGGTTTTTATCAAGCCAGAGATGATGCGGGCAATGGGCTACGTAGAAAGAGGAGAAGAAGAAATTTATTTTTTGGAAAAAGATAATCTTTATTTAATCGGCACGGCCGAGCAGATTATTGGTTCAATGCATGCCAATGAAATTTTTGATGAAAAAGAATTGCCAAAAAGATACCTTGGTTTTTCAACCTGTTTTCGGAGAGAAGCCGGTTCTTACGGCAAAGATACTAAAGGAATTTTTCGGGTTCATCAATTTGATAAATTGGAAATGTTTGTTTTCTGCCGGCCCGAGAATTCAGTTAGAGAACATCAATTTCTGCTTTCCCTTGAGGAGAAATTAATGCAAAAATTAGAAATTCCTTACCGGGTGGTTCAAATGTGCACCGCTGATTTGGGTGACCCGGCCGCGGCCAAATATGATATTGAGGCTTGGTTTCCGGGTCAGGGAAAATATCGAGAGACCCATTCAACTTCGAACTGTACCGATTTTCAAGCCAGAAGATTAAATGTCCGCTATCGGGATTCGAAAACGAATAAATTAGAATTTGTTCATACTTTAAATGGGACCGCTTTTTCCATTGGCCGGCCGATTCTTGCTATTTTAGAAAATTATCAGCAGAAAGATGGTTCGGTTAAAATTCCCAAGGTTTTACAAAAATATCTGCCCAAACCTCAGGAGAAAATTCCTTTCTTAACTGAAAAATAAAGCCCGGTTTTCTGCGGGATACAATAAAATCATTATTCGTAATGAATTTACCTTAATTGGAACTTATAGTTTACGGTCTTTATGGAAACTTTAATTATTCTTCACGGTTGGCAAAGTTCAAAAGAAAGATGGGCCGTAGTTAAAGAGAAAATTGAAACGGAAGGTTGCGAGGTTATTGTTCCTGATTTGCCTGGTTTTAAAAAAGAGAACGAATTAAAAAGGGTTTGGAATTTAAATGATTATGTAAAATGGACAAAAGAATTTATCGAAAGGGTTTGCTCCGAACGACTAAAGCGAGGTGAAAAAATTTTTCTGTTGGGCCATTCTTTTGGAGGAAGGATTGCAATTAAGTTTGCCGTTCGGTATCCGGAATTAATAACTGGTTTGATTCTTTGCGACGCTGCCGGGGTTAGCCCTCGGCCTAAACTTAGAGTCGCTTTTTTTGCCTTTCTTTCTCAAATCGGCAATTTAATTTTTTCTTTGCCGGTTTTAAAATATTTGCGTCCTCTTGCCAAAAGATTTATTTATTTCTTGATTGGGACAAGAGATTATCGCTTTATTCAGGGGCCGTTGATGAAAGAAACGTTTCAAAGAGTAATCGGCGAGGATTTAACTTCTTTGCTTTCCCAAATTAAGGTCCCTACTCTTATTATCTGGGGCGACCGAGACCGAATGACTCCTCTAAGAGATGCTTATTTAATGAAAAAGGAGATTCCCGACTCAAAATTAGAAGTTCTAGAAGGATTCTCCCACGTTCCCCATTTAGAAAATCCCGAGCTTCTTTCTTGCAAAATAGTAAATTTCATCAAAGAAACTAACGAGACTAACAAACATGACGCCGTATAGTGACCTTTGGACGATTGTTCAAAATACCCTATATTTGTTTTTAATTTTTACCTTTCCTCTTTTCTGGGTTGCGGTTCTGATTAAGAAACTTTGTTTTTGGGTTTGGCTTTGGCAAATAAAAGAATATCATTCTAAAAGATTTTTGGCTCATTTCAGCACTTTTAAAGGCAAAAAATTGATTTTGAATTGGCAAAATGCTTTAAAATTATTTTCTATCTACGCTTTTATCAAACCGTTTCCTTGGGATTGGCTAATTATTGTCATTATTTTTCTTTTTTCTATTTATTTTTTAGAGTTTGCTTCAGCCCTTCGTCACCTTTTACAAAGAAATCTAAGATATCCTGTTCTGACTAAGAAAACCGCTCTGATATTGACGGCGGGCTTTTTATTGATAATTTCCTTTTTCTTTGGTTTGTTCCTTTATGATCTTTCTTGGCGCCAATTTTTCTTAGGAATTTTAATTTTTGACCTTTTTTCTCCTTTGATATTTTCAATTTTGGTTTTTTGTTTTTGGCCAATAACTTTTCTGTGGCAAAAGAGATTGATTAAAAGAGCCAAAAAGAAAAGGGAGAAATTTAAAGATCTTTTGGTAGTGGGTATCACCGGTTCTTACGGGAAGACCTCGACCAAGGAATTTTTATATACGATTTTGGTTTCAAAATACGGGAAGGAAAAAATTTTAAAAACAAGAAAAAATCAGAATTCGGAAGTTGGCATTTCTCGTTGCATTCTGAATGATTTAAAGCCGGAACATAAAATTTTTATTTGCGAGATGGGAGCTTACAACCGAGGCGGAATTAAACTTTTATGCGAGATTGCCCGGCCAAAAATTGGCATTCTAACCGGAATTAACGAACAGCATCTGGCCACCTTTGGGTCGCAAAACAACACAATTTTAGCCAAATTTGAACTAATTCAATCTTTGCCGGAAAACGGCCTGGCAATTTTAAATAGAAGCGATTCAAAAATCAAATCCCAAATCTCAAATCTCAAGAACGCCCCGTACCAGAGTAGGCTCGGTGCGGGGCAGGCAAATCAAAAATTAAAAAATATAAAATTTTGTTCAATTACTGAGAAAACAGATGTTTGGGCAGAGGATCTAAAGATAGAAAAAAGAAAAATTTCTTTTAAAGCATTTTCAAAAGATGGAGACGAAGCCTTTTTTGAAGTGAATTTAATAGGAGAACACAATATTGAAAATCTTTTGATGGCAATTTGCTGCGCCAAAGAATTGGGAATGTCGCTTGAAGAAATTTCAAGGGCTTGCCAAGAAATAATGCCTCTTGAAAGAACAATGACCTTGAAAAAAGGAATAAGGGGAGTAATGATTATTGACGATTCTTATTCTGCCAATCCTCGAGGGGTAATGGCTGCTTTAGATTATTTGAAACTCTACCCTGGTTACAAAATTATTATAATGCCTTGTTTGATTGAATTGGGCAGGGCCTCAAAAAGAGTTCATCAAAAAATAGGAAAAAAAATTGGCCAAGCGTGTGACCTAGCCATTATTACTACCAGAGACAGGTTTAAAGAAATCAAAAACGGAGCAATCCAATCCGGGATGAAAGAAAAACAGATTTTATTTCTGGAGAACCCCAAAATGATTTTTGAAAAAATAAAACCGTATTGCCGACCGGAAAATATTATTCTTTTAGAGAGTAGGGTGTCAAAAGAGCTGGTTAAACTTCTTTTAAAATAAAAACCCTGCAAAAGTGCGCAGGGTTTTAAGGGAGTGTGGGTAAAAACTTATTCCCTCGGCCAACAGACTAAAGGAATATAGTTCTTCCCCTCCTCGGTCTCAAAAATAATCCAAAGGGTGTTACCTTCTGGTTGAAGACTAAGGAGGTCTCCCTTTTCAAGGCCTTCGTTAAGGAAAGCCGACAGCTCCTCGTCGCTGCGATCCGGATTGTCCCAGAGGAGAAAGGACAATCCTTCGATGGTCCGGGCTCGCTCATCGGCCCGGATCCCCGCGATTTCGGCCTGAAATTCGGTTTCCATCGCGGAGCGGGTTTTTTCTTCGGCATAGAGACCGCCGAGGGTAAACCCAACCATCAAAAGGAACGCCGTGCCGCCCAGCAACATTGCTTTTGCAGGAATTCCTATCTTCATTTGTTTTCACCTCCTTACACTTGAAATTGCTAAAATCATACCATTTTTATG
>CAYTKG010000034.1:0-7092 GCA_964438335.1 uncultured Candidatus Saccharibacteria bacterium
GCCGTAGAAACAAAAAAGACAAAAAGAACAAACGAGGCGACAGGTATATAAAGATATCTTTTTGTTTTTGTTAATTTATTTATGTTTAATTAAGTTTTTTATTAAATTTTGTCGACCTTTTCCTTTTTTAAGATCTCTATCTCCCCAAAATGACTCCCTACCATCACCAGATCAAAGATATCAATTGTCCCGCCGCTGTTATTGGCATCAGCCCTTTCGCAGTCTCCTGCTGCTTCCAAACCAAAGCAATTGCCAACAATGACCAAATCAAAGATGTCAACATCTCCGTCCCCGTCTAAGTCGCCGGGAATTGCTAAGCTTTTTCCTTCAACATAAACAATACCGATATTTTTATGGATTTCAGAAACATCAATACTGAGATCAAGAACTCCCTCTGCAAGGACTAGACCGACTTGTCTTTGAAGAATATCTCCGGTTTGCCAATCAAAAAGGGTAACTGTATAGTCCGCTTGATCTAAACCACGCACCGTAATTTGGGTAGACCCTGGCGCCAGGCTTCTAAACATCAAAAGCAGCTGATCGCCATCTCCTTCAGCTATCTGAACAAAATCGTCGCTTCCCAATCCACTATTGTGAACATCAACTTGGTCGTCATAGGAACCATGTCCAACGACATTTCCAGTACTATCTATTCCCCAGTTGTTCCAGTCTACATAATCAATAAATTTACTTACCGGTGTATAAATACTCAACATATCTGGATCTGCATAGCTCCCCCTTTCCCAATAGTTTTTATTTATTTCCTCCAGCCCATCCCACCTCATTGCTCCTCCCGCTCCGCCCGAGGCAATCATCTGAAGCCAGGTATAGCCAATACTATTTTTATGCGGCGGCTCCTCATTACGCGGAATATTAAAGTGCAGTGTCTTATCAATAAGCGGCCCGCTCTCGCCAAGATCATCGCCGTTTTGACGCCAAGGCCAAAACTCACCTACCATAATTGGTTTCCCCGGAAACATTTCCTGCAAATCCCGCGCCAGCTTTTGTCTAAGTTTTAATGAAAACGCGCCGTAATTATGAAGCTCAACCGTATCAATATAAGGAGAATTAAATATCTGGTTCCTCTTGTACCGCAACGTTGAAAAATCCGTTGCCGCTTCCTTTCCATACATCCAATAAGAACTGACTGTAACCGGCCTGTTCCTCCCATGACTCTGCTCGTGACTTCTGATGTGCTGAGCGATATCCTCAACCCATGCCTTGAGTTCATCATCGTACTCATGACTTAAAGCATATTGATACTCATTCATAATCTCCCACATCCAGATAGCCGGACTATTCCCCCATTTTTCCATAATAAAATCAATGCGTCGCTTTTGCCACATTCGGGCAATGGGATCAGTATAGAATTCAAGAACCGAGCTTAAAAAACCTCTATCTTTAGGTTCGCAACTACTTTTATTAACATAATTACAATCATTGTTATAGGCACTGTACACCCACCGATGACCATCATCATCTGCCTCGTTAAACCCAAAAAGACAAACCTTTATGTGGACACCGAATTTTTCGGCGGCCCTAATTAACTGCGTGATATTACTTTCTTCATATCGAGAATCTCCGGCTCCAAATGTTTCATCATCCCACGCTACCTGTAAACTACGGTATTCAGCCAGATTATCAGGATTTAAATATTGCTGCATCACATTGTAGGTTCCGTAAGGAGGCGGTTCAAACCCGGCTAACCCCTGATTACCATCGCCCCCCGAATAAGGCCTCCCAGAACCTTCACCTATTCTTACCCGAATATTATTAATCCCCGCCGCTTTAAGATTCCGAAACCATTCATCGTAGGTCAAAGTAGTAGTGTCTAATCGATGCTCTTTGAGATTGGTGTTATACCAGGCAGTTCCTCGATAAATTGGTCCGTCATCGGGACGTCTCCAAGAATCATCTGCACAGAAACCATTAGGTATAAAAACGGAACCGTCATCATATAAATAGACTTCTCGTTTACTATCATAATGTATAAATCCCTCACCTGCCGCCCGCACTAAAGAATTAGGAAAAATTAACAACACTCCAAGAATAAATAAGTATTTCTTTTTAAATTTGAATATTATGTTCATCATACCTGCTCAAAATAACTATTTCTGTAAAAAAATCACCCCTTTTCTCCAAAATGACTACCCACCATCACCAAGTCGAAGATATCAATTGTTCCGCCGCTGTTGTTGGCGTCAGCTCTTTCGCAGTCTCCGGTTGCTTCCAAACCAAAGCAATTGCCAACAATGACCAAATCAAAGATGTCAACGTCTCCGTCTCCGTCTAAGTCGCCGGGAATGGAGGAAGCAAGAAAAGTAAAAGAAAATGAAACCCGAGCATTACTTTTGCTTTCATAATAATCAATTCTAAGATCGTGATATCCGGCGCTTAAATCAATATCAATAGAATCAGTGACATAAGCCCTATCTGCCCAACTATCTATCTTAAGATCATTGTCTATCCACAATCTTATTCCATCATCTGAACCAACAGTAAATCTATAATCTCCAGCAGAAGAGAAGTTAATTCTCCTCGAGGAACTAAACTGGATATCGTCTTCTTTTCCATAAGCTATTACCTTATATTGCCAGTCATTATTAAATTGTTCATCGTTTTCGTCCGGACCATTGCCCAGACAACTACCATCGGGATAGTCATACCAAACTCTTTGCCATTTATCGGTTGGATAAGTTAATGAAGAACAAACAGGAGAAGAAACGGATTCTTTAGCGATTAACACAAGAACATAATCATTACCTTTACCGCTGTCAGGAGCAGTAAACCATTGATTGCCGCTATTCTCATATTCGCCAATGTCTGAATATAAACCGTTGCGGGGATTATACCATTGAGCAACCACGGTTGCATTTTCCGAAGGGGAAATCTTTGACATATCAATCTCAACCGAGCCTCCTCTCGGAAGATAAACGTACAAAAACTCTCCATTTTTTGCCCGCAAACATAATCTTCGTTCAAATCCGCTTCCTACTGAAGATTGAATGGTATCATCGCTGAGTTCAAGCTGGGTGAATGGTCTCTCGTCATTCACAATTAGATTACGAAGGTGAAGCATATCATTGACGCCATCATCATCTAAATTATCCTGCCAACCAGAAGGAAAAGCGTATACATAAGTATGTCCATAACTTGTACCGCAACCTCCGGAGAAAAAAGCATTATAAGCTGTATAGCGAATCCAGTAATCATTAACCGAATCGTCGTCTTCGGGAACACTTTTCGTTCTGTCTTCATACGCTCCTTCTATCAAAAATGTCGGTTTGGTAGGAGATAAACTATAATCATGTCTAATTTCGTCGTAAATATAACGCTGGTTACTTCCGCTCCAAAGTTCTATTCCATTAAAATCAAGCCATTCATCCTTATGAAACCAATCAGAAGAATTATCCCTTCCTCCTGAGGGATGATAGGTTAAAAGAAGCTGATCCCAAGCAGAAGATTCCTCGTCCCATGACACATCTTGACCGGTAACTCCTTTCACTAAACCCTCTGCCACTGCTCGGTGTAAATCCAAACCATCTTCATCGGCATCCCTGTCTTGGCCCAAGACAAAAATTATATTGGGATGGTTCTTGAAGTAATGCCCCACTTTCTCGCCCCAATCTTTTGCTTTTGAAGTATTGCCATACCCAACAAAAAATGGTCGGCGGCTATCAGTAGGTTCTCCCATTTCAATAATGATATAAATATCATAGGAAGCCGCTCTTTCTATCATTTCCGAAAAATATTCAAAATAATCATTATTCCAATCAAGGCAATCAGAATCACTATTAAAAGGCTTATCACCGTTAGCATTACTTGCGTAATAATCTGGATCCGAACTCCAATAAGTTGTTAAACCAACATAAGCAGCGGTAAAACCCTTGCTTTGTCTATCTTGAAAATAAGTGTTTTGTTCGCTTGGTGAAAGCGAGTGAAGCCGCCAAGCCGAATCAGCAATCAAAAAAAAGGGCTCACCCGAGTCCTTTTTGATCAACCAACGACCGTCACTACTCACTTCCAGAAGCTCATTCGCCTGAGCCAAAATAATCGTTCGGGGTGATAACGAAAACAAAACAATAAAAGCAACGCTTATCAAAATTAAAAACCCACCTTTTGTCGTTTTACTAACAGCGTTTAAGAATCTTTTACTTTTATATAATAAATGTTTTCTTAACTTTCTTTTGAACATATTATTATTATGAAAACATATATGTAGAAATTCCGAGCGTTGTTTACACTTTTAACCCTTTTGGAATAAAGTGTAAGCAATATGACTATTCATAAACGGGCTCACTAACACCCGGACAATGTCGGGAAATATTTGATAAATATTTTAATAAAGGAATTAGAATTTGCGATCTGGTAACACAATATTGCGATCTGGCAAGGCAATATAGTGTATCTAGGCCAACCATCTACCGAGTATTATAAAGAGGAAAAAGAAGGATTTCAATCTTCATAAAAGCATTAACAAGAAATTCCGTTGTCTGGAGTTTCGTAGCCATCGATGACTTCTCCAGAAAGCTTTACGCCGCTATCCTGTCCGATAAAACCCAGTATTCACCACAAAGGCATTAACAATCTAATCCGATGGAGAAATTAATCAGTTATTTTTATCCCAGAGAACTGTAAACAACGTGTTTAATTCTTACAAATATAATTATTATAATTATAATATTATAATTGGTTTTGTTTTTTTATCAAATAAACATTAAGTAACAAACATCAAAGACCCCACTTAAGTGGGGTCTTTGATCAATGACTTTTTAACTGGTTAATATCCCATTCCGGGCATTGGCGGTGTTTTTTCTTTCTTTTCCGGCAATTCCGCCACAATCGCCTCGGTGGTCAAAAACATTGAAGCGGCCGAGGCAGCATTTTCTAAGGCCGACCGAACTACCTTTGTCGGGTCAATAATTCCGCCTTCAAGCAAATTCTCATAAGTCATTTTTTCGGCGTTAAAGCCAAAATCTCCTTCTTTCTTTTTAATCTCAGCCACCACTACCGCTCCGTCAACACCGGCGTTCTGAGCAATAATTCTGGCCGGTTCTTCAACCGCTCTCTTTAAAATTTCAACCCCTGTCTTTTCATCTCCCGAAATTTCCAGTTTTTCCAAAGCCGGAACCGCTCTTAACAGAGCAACGCCCCCGCCCGGGACAATACCTTCCTCAATAGCCGCTCTGGTAGCCGCTAAAGCATCTTCGGTTTTGTGCTGGCGAGCCTTTTGTTCAACTTCCGTTGCCGCTCCCACTTTTATCACCGCTACGCCGCCGGTCAACTTGGCTAACCTCTCTTGCAATTTCTCTCTATCAAAATCAGAATCGGTCTCTTTGATTTCTCTTTTAATTTGATTAATTCTTGCCTCAATTTCTGCCTTCCCCCCTCTTCCTTCTATAATCGTAGTATGTTCTTTGGTAGCAACTACTCTTCTCGCCCGACCAAACATTTCCATTTCTATATTTTCTAATTTCAAACCGGCCTCTTCGGAAACCACTCGTCCGCCGGTAATAATAGCAATATCCTGAAGCATTTCCTTCTTTCGATCACCAAAACCGGGCGCTTTCACTGCTAAGGCATTAAAAGTTCCTCGAAGTTTATTCACCACCAACGTAGCCAAGGCGTCTCCCTCAACTTCATCAGCAATAATCACCAATGCTTTTTTTCCGGTCTTAGCCACTTTCTCCATCACGGGCAAAATTTCGGTAAGAGCCGAGATTTTTCTGTCGGTAATCAAAATAAACGGGTCTTCATAAACGGCTTCCATCCTTTCGGTATCGGTCACCATATAAGGAGAGACATAACCTCGATCAAATCTCAATCCTTTAACAATTTCCTTTTGAAGACCGAAAGCCTTTGATTCTTCGCAAGTAACCACTCCGTCTTTACCCACTTCTTCTATCACTTCGGCAATTAAATTCCCTATTTCTTCATCCTCGGCCGAAATGGTGGCTACTTGAGCAACTTTTTCTTTGGTTTCCACTTTCTTCGACATTCCCCTCAGGGCCTCGACCATTGCTTTTACTCCTTTATCAATACCTCTTTTCAAAGCCAAAGGATTGGCGCCGGCAGCAATGTTTTTTAAACCGGCGGTAATAATCGCTTGGGCCAAAACAGTAGCGGTAGTGGTTCCGTCACCGGCAATATCGCTTGTCTTAGAAGCCACCTCTTTGATAATCTCGGCTCCCAAATTTTCAATTTTGTCCTCCAGCTCAATCTCTTTGGCAATGGAAACTCCATCATTGGTTATTGTCGGAGCACCAAAACCCGTGTCCAAAACCACATTTCGACCCTTTGGTCCTAAGGTTACTTTCACAGCGTTGGCTAATTTATCTGCCCCCGCTTTTAGTTTTTTTCGAGCTATTTCTGAATATTCAATTTGTTTAGCCATAAAACTCGCCCTAATTTACGATTTGACCCGAATCTTGCCAATATTTTTTTATTGCCCACTGTTTGCTTCGACTTGCATATTGGCCTATATCTTCAGATCATTCGTAGATTAGACCGTTTAATTAATTATTCAATAATTGCCAGGATATCATCTTCTCTGGCTATTAAATATTCTTTGTCGTTAACCTTAATTTCGGTCGGGCCATATTTAGTAAACAAAACCTTATCGCCCTTTTTCACTCTTACCGGAACGACCTTTCCGCTCTCCATTCTTTTGCCCGGCCCAACGGCAATTACTCTTCCCTGCTCCGGTCTTTCTTTTTCAGCTGTTTCCGGAAGCAAAATCCCGGTTTTCGTTTTTTCTTCCGGTTTAATCGGTTCGATAAGAATATGATCTGAAAGTGGTTTAATCCTCATATTTCGGCAAAACCAATTATCAAAGCCCAAATGCCAAATTAAATCTAAACATTATTTGACATTCGGACCTTGTCATTGGCTATTATCATTTATTAGCACTTTTAAGTTTCGACTGCTAATTCTTATTTTAGGAATTTTCAACCGGGTGTCAAGGGGTTAAAAAACAAAAAGTTTCAGTTCAATTTTCGCAGGTTGGCTCAATTTTTATTGAGTAGATCGATTCAATTCTTGTTGAGTCAGTAAAAATAAAAACTTAAACCTGTGGAAAACTTTTTTCCATTT
>CAYTKG010000035.1:0-6675 GCA_964438335.1 uncultured Candidatus Saccharibacteria bacterium
TTCTCTAATAAATAATTAGCGAAAGCATCGTCCATAAATGAAAAAAACTGACCAAAATCTCAAAAAAATTTTAATTGAAAAATTGATTAAGGCAAAGCCCAAAAACCGCGAAGCCATTAATGAATTTAAAAGAAAAATTGCGGCCAAATTTAAAACTTCTCCTCCTTCTAATGTTGACTTATTAGAAACTTACCACAGCTTGGTCAAAAACAAAAGGGTAAAAAAAACAAAAGAGCTTGAGCGACTTTTATTAACCAGGCCTGTTCGTTCTCTTTCCGGGATTGTTAATGTTTCTGTTCTAACCAAACCCTATTTTTGTCCTGGCCAATGCGTTTTTTGCCCGAGCGAAAAAGGGTTTCCCAAAAGTTATTTAACTGGAGAACCAGCGGCCGACAGGGCAAAATTTTTAAATTTTAATCCCTATCTTCAGGTAAAAAAAAGGATAGAAATGCTTAGAGAACAGGGTCACCCTACCGATAAAATTGAATTGAGAATTGTCGGCGGAACTTGGAGCGCTTACCCCAAGCGATATCAAACTTGGTTTATCAAAAGATGTTTTCAGGCCAGCAATGAAAACCGACGCAAAACCCTGGAAAGCGCTCAAAAAGCAAACGAAAAAGCAAAAAATAAAATCGTAGGCCTATCAATCGAAACCAGACCGGATTTTATTACCAAAAAAGAAATCTTAAGATTGAGAAAATTGGGAGTAACCCTGGTAGAATTAGGAGTCCAAACGGTTTTTGATGATGTTCTAAAGAAATGTCGAACTGGCTTAACAAACAAGAAGATAGAAAAAGCTACTCGGCTTCTTAAAGACGCGGGTTTCAAAGTCCTTTATCAAGTAATGCTTAATCTCCCAGGTTCTAATCTTAAAAAAGATCTTAAGGCCTTTAAAATTCTTTTTGAAAACGAATGGTTCAAGCCTGATTGGTTGAAAATTTATCCTTGTGTAGTTTGCCAGAACACTTTACTCTACCGATGGTGGCAAAAAGGCCAATACCAACCTTATTCAAAAAAAGATTTAGTCAATCTTCTAATTCAAATCAAAAAGAATTTGCCTTTTTGGGTCAGAGTAACCAGGATTTTCAGAGATATCCCGGCCCAGAAAATTAAGGCCGGTTGCAAAACTTCAAACTTAAGAGAAGTAGCCCAGAAGGAAATGGCCGCCCGAAACCTTTTTTGCCGCTGCATTAGATGTCGAGAAGTTAAAGAAAAATATAGCCCCAAAGAAAAGATTTGCTTGTTTAGAGAAGACTACCCAGCTTCAGCCGGCAAAGAGATATTCTTGAGTTTTGAGAACCAGGAAAGAACAAAGCTTTTTTCTCTACTAAGACTAAGGATTCCTTCTTTTTATTTTTCGGGAGAACCTCATTTTATCAAGGTTTTAGACAAAACTGCTATTATTAGAGAACTCCAAACTTTTGGTTTTCAATTACCTATTTTAAAAAGTTCTGGAAAAAAATCATCTGCTTCTTCGCCCCAGCACAAAGGATTAGGCAGAAAATTAATCCAAGAAGCGGAAAAGATTGCCAAAAAGGAATTCGGACTCAAAAAAATAGCCGTCATTTCCGGAATAGGAGCGCGGCAATACTACAGAAAACTAAAATATAGGTTAAGAAATACCTATATGGTAAAAACCTTAGAAAGTTCCAATGTCCAAGGGAACTAAATTTGAGGCAAATTTTAAATTGGTCTCCGTTTTTCCCTCACTCTCTTATATTTATTTCAGGACATTAAAATATCCTCTAACCGTTTCAGATTAATAAAACAACCAGAAAACCAATTAAAGAAAAGAGGGCAATTGGGGGAAGGGCAGGAATGGCTCGCCGATTTTCAGATGATTGGTTAAAAAAAATGGCAAAACTAATCCAAAGGCCAATCAAAGAAAAAAGACCAATAATAACTGCTTGCCAGGAGCTTTCAGTTGCTAACGAAGAACAAAGCAAAAGAGGAAAGGCAATGTCGCCGCCTCCGAGAATAAAAAATCTTTCTCCCGGTTTAACTTCTTTTAAGGGTGTTTTTAAATCAATAAATCTCTGGGGCAAAATCAACCCTAAAATAGCTCCTTGCTTAACCATCTCCCTGGCCATCTTAACCATATGTCTTGTTTTAAAAACGGCAAGATAATCGTAGATAGAAAAAAGAACCAAAAGAAAAACCACGGTTTCAGGAGTTAATCTTATTCCTAAAAAACTTCCAGCACCAGCAATACCCAAAACAACTAGAAAATCTTGAAAGAAAACGCAAGGTTTTTTAAGCCATAAAAAAATTAAAATCAAAACCAAGAAAAAAGCAATATCGCCCATGAAAACTTCTAAGGCAATAAGAGAACCGAGGCCGGTTGAAATAAGAAAAAGGCCTTTGAGCAAGAATCTTTTACCGCCTTTAAATCTTTGACCTAAAAAAAAGATGGCCAAAATTAAGGAAAGACCGATTAAAGATTGAAGCAAAAACTGCCAAAGAGAAACGGGCACGATTTTCTCTTCCTGAATCAAAAAAAGACGATAAAGCCGTTGAGAAACTAAGATTCCCAGGAAAATAGTGGTTAAAAAAGAAAAACTCAAAATTAATAGTCCGCTCAAAGTAAATGTTTTTTTGTTTTCAAATCGACTACTTTTAACTTCTTTTTTCATTTAGATTTTTGAATTTAAAAACGTTAATCTTTTGATAGCCAGATCTTTTTCTTTCTGGCTAATTTTTGTTTTTCTGATCCCTTTTTCCATTACCGCCAATAATTTGTCGTAAACATCCTTTTTGACAAAAAAAGGCGTGCCGTCTTTGCCGCCAACAGCAAACGAATATCTTGCCGGGTCCTCGTAAGATGGTTTAGCTCCATAAACAATCTCTGAAACCAAAGAAAGAGCTCTGATTGTTTTAGGACCGATTCCTTTTATTGCTAAAAGTTTTTCAAAATTCTTTGGTTTTTGATAATGAGCCAGAAAAATTGTTTTAGTTAATCTTTTAAGGTCAAACCTTTCTTTTAAAATTGGATGCCAATGGAATTCAACATTGTTTAGCTCCATTTTGACAAAACTAGGTGTTCTTTTTTGGCGCATCAAAAAATTCTTTTTTCTAAATTGGCCAGCCGGCAATCGCCGCTCTCTTATCCCTTTCCCGAGAAGGACTTTAAAATCTTTTAAGAACGTTTTGGGTTCCTCAGCCACCAATTGAGTAGAAATTTCTCTGTTTTTTGAGCTTATTTTGGCAGTCAAATTTAAAGGCTTGGTTCTAACATCAGTAATGATGCCTGAATGCGGTTCTTCAACAAAACTTTTGACACTAGACGACAACCAGTGATAACGTCGGGCTGTTCGATTAGCCGGATTTAATCCCTGCTGAATAACCGTCCATCGGCCGGTTTTAGTAAAAAGGAAATTGTGATGGTAAATCTGGTAACCGTCTTGAACAAGGGCTGAATCAACTTTGGCGGCCATTCTCGAAGCATAGACTAAGTCCGAAACAAAAGACGAGCCTTTAAATTGACCGTATTTCTCAATTTCCTGAGGCGTTTTTCTTGAGGTTTTGCCTTTGCCGCCGCAAATAAAAATTCCTAATTCATGTTGAATATCAAAAATTCCCGTCTTAATTGCTCCAAGGGTAGTCGTGGTCAAACCGCTGCTATTCCAGTCAAAACCCATAACGCAACCAAAGCTCTGAAACCACACCGGATCGGCCAACCTTTTAAGAATCTCCTCTGGTCCAAACTCCTGAACAATGGCCAAAAGTATCCCTCGGGAAAGTCGCTTCATTCTTTCAAAAAGCCATCTTGGGCAGCGACCCCATTCTAAAGGGATAGTGGCTATGCCTGTTTTCATCTTGCCTCCATCATAACAGAAAATAACTTCTTCACCAATTAAAAATAACCGAGATTAACTCGGTTGGTAATTAGTTGTTAGTTTGAAACACTAATCGAATTAATTAATTTCCCACAGCTGTGGAAAACTTTTTCCCATTTTACCTTTATTTTTGAAAACCAACCTCGGACGTTGGTAAATTTTTGGGGAATTGGGGATTAATTTTGATCGGTTATTGGCCGGCTTTGAGAATACTTTTTATAAAGAGCTTTAATCAATTTTGATTGTTCTTCAATATTCAAAACTTCCCGACGAATGCGAGCTTTTTCTCTTCTGATGCGCTTGCGTAATGATCTTGATAATTTTTTCTTCATAACTTAAAAACCAATCGAGCAAAATGAATCTTAAAATCCTAATAAAACCTACCGGTTTTGGGGATTCATTTAACATTTAACCTGATTTTTATTATTCTCCTTTAATGACTGCCAGGGGCACTAACCGAGCCACTTTCCTTGCCAGGCCTGCTTGATGAACAACTTCAACCACTTCATCTACGTTTTTGTAGGCAAGCGGTGCTTCTTCAGCGATGCCCCTCATTGACCAACATTTCACCACGATTCCTCTTGATTCTAATTCCCTGACCACTTCGCTGCCCGAAATCCTTCTGGTAGCCGCTCGTCTTGACATTGTTCTTCCGGCCCCATGACAAACCGTATACCATGCCTCAGCCGATCTCTTGGTACCAACCAAGACATAAGAAGCTGTCCCCATTGATCCGGGAATTAAAACCGGCTGACCAACTTCTTTGTATTGAAAGGGAATTTCTAAATGACCGGGCGGAAAGGCCCTTGTCGCTCCTTTCCGATGAACTAAAAGCTTGGTTTTTTCCCCGTCAACAAAATGCTCTTCTATCTTAGCAATATTATGGGCAACATCATAAAGTAATCTTAAACCTGTTTTTGGGGTCAAAACCGCCTGCCAGGCTTCCCGGATGTAATAAGTAATCATCTGACGATTAGCCCAAGCATAATTGCAAGCGGCTGACATTGCCCTAAAAAACCTTTGGCCTTCGGGCGACCCAAAAGGAACACAGGCTAATTCTCTATCTGGAAGTTCTATTTTGTATTTAGGAAGAACTCTCATCACCACTTTAAGATAATCGGTACAATTCTGATGGCCCAATCCCCGCGAACCGGTATGAATCATCACCACTACTTGATCTTGAAACAATCCAAATATCTGAGCCACGGCTTGATCAAAGATTTCGGCCACTTTTTGAATTTCGATAAAATGATTGCCTGACCCGAGAGTTCCAACCTGATCTCGGCCTCTATTTTTGGCTCGGTCAGAAACAGCGGCGGCTGCGGCTTGTACCATTCTTCCTTTTTCCTCGCAATTTTCAATATCTTCTTCTTTTCCATATCCTTTCTTAACAAGATAAGGCACCCCTCCTTCTAAAATTTTATCGATTTCCCCTAATCCTAACTTTATTCCCCTTCCTCTTCCTAAACCAGAAGGAATCTTTTTCTGGATTTCTGCTGCTAAACGGTCAAGATAAAAACCGATTTCTTTGTCATTGTATTCGGATTTTAACAATCTAACACCGCAGTTCTCATCATAACCCACAAAACCGGGAGAAACAACTCCCTCCGGGATTTTGATAGCGCCTACGCCACCAATAGGCGGACCATAACCAGAGTGCAAATCAGGCATACCAAGGGCGTATTTAACAATTCCAGGCAAAGTAGTTGTATTGACCAATTGCTCTAAGGCACGGCTTTCGATCTGATTCCACATTTTGTCGGAAAGATAAAGTCGGGCCGGCACTCTCATTTTGGTCCAAAAACTCTTTGGAATTTCCCAAAGAAAATCGTTAATTTTCTTAAAATCTTTTTGACTAATCATATCTCTTATTCTAAATTTTCTCAAAACGAAATTACAAAAATTAATTTATAAAGTTCAAATATCAAAAATGATAGTTGCTTCCCAAAGGCCATCTTCTCTTTGGTGAATATCTAAATTATGAAAAGTAACGCCCTTAATTTGCAATCCGAACCTTTCCACCTTTTTCCCAAAGAGATCGGCTTCGATCTCCGTATCGAAAAACTTTTCAAATCTTATTTCCTGGTAAATTTCCTGATTGACTTCATTGAGATAGTTAATCTCGCTTAAAAAATCAACTAAAAGGGTTTCTAAATTCTCGGATTCAATCTTGATTTTTGTTTGAATTTCTCTGTCTTTTATTTTAGGCTTCAAGGCCTGTTCCATGGCCAGCATTGTCTTTTTAAAAAGCTCCTCTTTGCTTTTCCCCAAAACTCTTATTTCTAAGTCAGCCGGATGTTCTAAAATTTCAAAATTTTTCATAAAACTATTTAACCAAATGTGTCTTGATTCTTATTGGCAATTATTTGGATTATTTTGGCCAAATTTGTAAGCATTTCTTAGCTTTGTAAATTCTTCTCTAACCACCTGTCTATCGTCCCAAGGAATCTGTTTGCCTTTCGCTAAACAAATTGACGGCTCGCAACCCTTGCCGGTAATAATCACTATATCATTGTCTTTGGCTAATCTCAAAGCCTCTCTGATCGCTTTTCTTCTATCCGGAATTTTTCTTGCCTTGACTCCTGCCCCCGAAGCGACCTGATTAATAATCGCCATTGGTTCTTCGTCATAAGGGTCTTCGTTGGTGACAATCACTTTATGACAATATTGACCGGCCAATTTTCCCAAAATCGGCCTTTTCCATTTATCTCTTCCTCCGCCACAAGCACCCAAAACACAAATAAGTTCGTTGGTCGATAAATTAATTAATTGATTGGTTAGGGTTTGATAAACCTGCTTTAAAGCATTAGGGGTAAAAGCATAATCGACAAAAACAGTA
>CAYTKG010000036.1:0-2512 GCA_964438335.1 uncultured Candidatus Saccharibacteria bacterium
TGTCATTGTCGTTGAAAAAATTGCCCAAATGGAAGGTAAAAACCAGTCATTTAACAAAAACTCGGTACCATGGACAATTACAAGAAAAAGGATTTAAAATTTTCATTTCTAATTCTGTTACCCTTGCTGTTTCGATTATTGGGCGCGATTAAAGGATACGTTTTTCTTTTAAAAATGAAAATGGGCGCTAATCCAAACCACATATTTGAGTGGATTGCTGTTTGTGCTTTAACTTTTTTTTATGTTTATTATTCGCTATACTTTGCTCGTAGACAAAAAAAATGGGCGCTTAAGCTACCCTATCTGATTCTTTCACCATCACTGGCAATGATCATCATGATATTTGTTGGCTTTTTGCTGACGAGTGACAAAAATAGTTTTTGGGAAAGTTTCTTTTGGTTCATACTTCTGGGGGGGCCAACTTTTTTAGCAATAAATATTGCCATTTTTTTGATATTAAAGAGAAGGGTAAATTTAGCTTTTAAAGAAGGGCTGCCTGATTAATAAAATAGGGAGAATGATAAAAGAAAAATTTTCGGCTCGCAATTTTCTCAAAGCGCCTTCGTTTTGGCATATCGGATACGTTATAACGATATACTACTTACTAATTTCGTTCCCAAGAAGTTTTATTAGTATTAATTATTATGATCAAAACTGACTGTATATTTTGTAAAATTGTCAAAGGAGAGATTGGTTC
This sequence comes from uncultured Candidatus Saccharibacteria bacterium, assembly GCA_964438335.1. Lineage (GTDB taxonomy): Bacteria > Patescibacteriota > Minisyncoccia > Minisyncoccales > CAYTKG01 > CAYTKG01. The sequence goes on from CAYTKG010000036.1 coordinate 698, forward strand.
GGCCAAGGTTTGGGAGGATGATGAATTTTTGGCAATTTTGGATGTTAATCCCAATACAAGAGGAATGACTCTTGTATTAAGTAAAGAGCATTACGACTCATATGCTTTTGACATACCTGAAGATGTTTATCAAAAATTGATGAAAGCATCGAAAAAAGTGGCCAAGATTTTAGAAAAAGGTTTAAATGTTAAAAGGGTAGCAATGGTGATGGAGGGGATGGGCGTTAATCACCTTCATTTAAAATTGTATCCCTTGCGCGGTTTGAGCGAGGAATTCAAAGCGATAGAACCGGAGAAAAGAATTTTCTTTGAAAAATACGAGGGCTATATCTCTACTCAATTGGGCCCTCTGGCTGACCTTGGCGAGCTTAAGGAATTGGCAGAAGAAATAAAAAAGGCCTCTCGGTGAATATATATATCGTTGAAGGCCGTCTTTTTCCCTATTTTTGGCAATGAGGACAGAAAAAAGTTCCTCGTCCGCCTAATTTAATTTTTTTGATTTTGGTTTCGCACTCAAGACATTTTTTCTTCTCTCTTCGATAAATCAAAAAATGCTCTTGATAAGCGCCTTGGCGGCCTAAGGCGTCCAAATAATACTGATCAGAAGCGCCCCGATAACGAATTCCCGTTTTTAAAACTTTTTCAATCGCTTGGAAAAGTTTTTTTGTTTCTTTGTCGGTGATTTTATTGGCTGGGCGGCAAGGATTGATTTTGGCCAAGAAGAGGGCTTCATTGGCGTAGATATTGCCAATGCCGGCTATTTTTTTCTGGTTCATTAAGACAATTTTGATTGGCCGGCCACTCTTGCTTAAAATTTCTTTAAATTTTTCAAGAGTAAGATCGCTTAAGGGTTCCGGCCCAAATTTAGCCAGGAGATTCTTCAGCTCTTTTTTATTTTTTATCAATCTAACCCAGCCAAACTTGCGGAGATCAGCGAAACGAAGTTCTTTATTGTTATCTAAATCAATGACAATTCTCTGCCAGTTGTCTTCGGGAGCGCCTCTTTTTCTAACCAAAAGCCGGCCGGTTAGTTTTAAGTGAACCGTTAAAGTTTTACCATTGTCAAGAAAAATTATCAAAATTTTGGCCCGCCGGCCAATTTTAGTAATCTTGGCGTCAACGATCGCTTTTTGAACAATTTTAAGCGAGGGTTGAACCTGTTTAGCCGAATTGGTTCTGATTGCCAAAATTTTTCTGTTGACAATTAATCGCTCAAGGTCCCTTTTAATTGTTTCTACTTCAGGAAGTTCTGGCATATTTCTAAAATTTTATCATTGATTGAAAATTAAAACCATAGAAGCTATTATATATACACATATATATACACCATAAAAACCCTTTGTCTCGTATGACAAAATTTATATTATCCGGAGGGCCAAGCAAGGAAAAATCCGCTAATCAACAAGCGTTTTTTTATGAAGTTGTAAAAGGGTTGCCTGAACCCATTAAAATTTTGGGCGTCTATTTTGCCAGAAAAAAAGAGCAGTGGCCAGGATTATTTGAGCAGGAAAAGCGGAAATTGTCTTCGCTTTCGCCCAAGAAAAATTTAGAATTTGTTTTGGCAGATGAAGACAAAAATGTATTTATTCAACAACTCAAGTCGACCACCGTGGTTTTTATTCGTGGCGGGAATGAACTTTTATTAAAAAAACATCTTGGCGAAATTGAAAATCTTAATGAACTTTTTCAAAACAAGGTAATTGCTGGTTCGTCTGCCGGCGCCAATATCTTGGCTCAATATTACTACGCTAACGATCGGGATAGAATTGAGGAAGGGTTAGGGATATTGCCAATTAAAGCCTTCTGTCACTATAC
>CAYTKG010000036.1:2612-6637 GCA_964438335.1 uncultured Candidatus Saccharibacteria bacterium
TAGAAAAAAAGATTCTTTCTTTTTGGCAGGAAAATCAAATTCTGGAAAAATATCTTCGCAAAAATGAAAATTCTCCGGAGCGTTTTTCATTTTTAGACGGACCGATTACCGCTAATAACCCTATGGGGGTTCATCATGCTTGGGGAAGAACCTTAAAGGATTTGTATCAGCGCTATAAAAATATGCGAGGATTTAGGCAGAGATTCCAGAATGGTTTTGATAATCAAGGTCTGTGGGTAGAAGTTGAGGTTGAGAAGAAATTAGGGTTTAAGTCAAAAAAAGATATTGAGGAATACGGTATTGCCAAATTTATAGAAAAGTGCAAAGAGCACACGCTTCGTTTCGCGAAGGTCCAGACAGAACAATCAAAAAGATTGGGTTATTTTATGGATTGGGGCAATGATTATTACACAATGTCAGATGAGAATAATTATGCCATCTGGCATTTTTTAAAAACTTGCTGGCAAAAAGGATGGCTTTACAAAGGAGAAGATGTGGTTCCTTGGTGTCCAAGATGCGGCACGGCCATTTCCCAGCATGAAATTCTGACCGGTGATTATATCGATGTTACCCACAAAGCCGTTTACCTAAAGTATCCTCTCAAGAATCAAAAATTAAAGCCAAAAAATCAAGAATATCTTTTAGTTTGGACAACGACGCCTTGGACCTTGCCGGCCAATGTGGCCATTGCTGTTAATCCGGAAGTTGACTACGTAAAGATTAAAACCAAGAACGATGAAGTTTTAATTTTAGCCAAAGCTCGAATCAACGTCATTGACGGCGAGTATCAAATTTTGGAGGAATTCAAGGGCGAAAAACTGGTGGGCCTGAAATATCGGGGTGCTTTTGATGAATTAACCATTGTTAAGGAAAACATTGAAGAGCATCTGGTAGTTAGCTGGAAAGAGGGGGTTTCAGAGGAAGAGGGAACGGGCCTGGTTCATCTTTCTACGGGCAGCGGGCCCGAAGATTATGATTTGGGGAAAGAAATCGGTTTGCCGGTTTTTCCGGTTTTAGACGAGAAAGGGGCTTATGTGAAAGGTTATGACTTTTTTGAAGGACGAATGGCTCAGGAAATAGCGAAAACCGTTTTTGAAGAGTTAAAAAGGAAAAATTTTCTTTACAAAATTGAGGATTTTACTCATCGTTATCCTTTATGCTGGCGATGCAAAACCGAACTTCTGTTTAGGTTGGTTGATGAGTGGTATATTTCCATGGACAAGCTTCGTTATCAAATGATGGAGGTGGCTAAAAAAATCCGTTGGATTCCGGAATTCGGTTTGAAACTCGAACTTGATTGGTTGAAAAATATGGAAGATTGGTTGATTTCTAAAAAGAGGTATTGGGGTCTTTGTTTGCCGATTTGGGAATGCGACTGCGGTCATTTTGAAGTGATTGGCTCAAAAAAAGAACTTAAAGAAAGGGCAGTGGAAGGATGGGAAGAATTTGAAGGTCATACGCCTCATCGTCCTTGGGTAGATAAAGTAAAAATTAAGTGTCCAAAATGCGGAAAATTAGCGTCTCGAGTTCTTGATGTTGGCAATCCTTGGTTAGACGCCGGCATTGTTTCTTTCTCAACCTTAAAATATTTTGAAGATAAAGATTACTGGCAGAAGTGGTTTCCAGCTGATTTGGTTTTGGAATGTTTCCCCGGTCAATTTAAGAACTGGTTTTATTCTTTGATTGCTATGGCCACTGTTTTGGAGAATACTAATCCTTTTAAGACTCTTTTGGGCCATGCTTTGGTGCGTGACGAAAAAGGGAGAGAAATGCATAAGAGTTTAGGCAATGCGATTGAATTTAACGAAGCGGCAGAAAAGATGGGCGCTGATGTGATGCGCTGGATGTATGTTCGCCAAAATCCTACCATTCCTCTTAACTTTGGTTATGGTCCGGCCCAGGAAATCAGAAAAAGATTTTTGTTAATTCTATGGAATTGCTATAAGTTCTTTGTCAACTATGTTTTGACCGAGCCGGAAGAAATTCAAAACTTAGTAAGGTGTGGCCAAGAACTAAGCGAGAATATTTTGGACAAATGGATTCTTTCCAGAATAAATCAATTGGTAAAGTTGATAACTAAGAAGCTTGATGATTTTGATCATGCGCCAGCCGCTTTAGCGATTGAGGATTTTGTGATTAACGACCTTTCCACTTGGTATATTCGTCGTTCTCGCGATAGAATCGGACCGGTTGCTTCTGACGATAGAGATAAATTGGCCTGTTATAACACCTTGTGCCGGGTATTTTTGGTTTTGACAAAGCTAATGGCGCCTTTTATGCCCTTTTTGAGCGAAGAAATTTGGCAAAACCTTGTGGGCAAAGATTCGGTTCATCTTTATGATTGGCCTCGTGTCTATGATGAATTGATTAACAAAGATTCGGAAGAAAAAATGGCCTTAGTTAGAAGAATTTGCAGTTTGGGTCATGCGGTGAGAAAAGAAATAGGAATAAAAACAAGACAACCTTTAACTTCGCTAAATGTCAAATATCAAAAACATGCCCCGAGCGAGGTCGAGGGGCCAAATGTCAAAGATAACGAGGAGTTGATTAGTTTAATCAAGGATGAGTTGAATGTGAAGGAAGTTGAATTTATTGAAGAATCTGCTTTCGCCAAGGCTTCGACGGATAAGGAAGGATGGGTTGTAAAAGAAGAAAATGGACTGAAAATTGCCTTGGATACTCGAGTAACGCCGGAGTTAAAAGAAGAAGGAATGGTTAGAGAAATCATTCGCCAGATTCAGGGGATGAGAAAAGAAGCTGGTTACAAACCGATTCATCAGATCTCCATTCGGGCCATTGGTTCAGAATTTTTAAATCAAATTTTAGAGAGAAACAAAAACATCATCTCTAAAGAAACAATCGCTAAAGAATTTATTTTAAGAGAAAAAGGCGAGAAAACATTTGATCTTGAAAAAGAAGCGAGAATTGACGATCAAACCCTCTGGCTTGCTATAAAGAAAGTTTAACAAACCATTTATCTTGGTTTTAAAAAAATTAAAAGAGTACAAAAAACAAAAATGCCGGAATTGAAAAAAAATCCTACCTTAAAAAACTATCAGAGATATGTCGACGAAATGATAAAAGAAAGAGGTTTTGATGACGAGACAATTCAGGAGATTTTTATGCTTTTAATCGAGGAATTAGGAGAAATGACTAAAGCTGCCCGTAAAGCGGCCGGTATGCATATTGATGGCCAATCAGAATTTAAGAATCTTGCCCATGAAATGGCCGATGTTCTGATATATTTATTGGCGATCGCTAATTATTTTGAAATTGATTTAGAAAAAGCTTTTCGCGAGAAAGAAGAAATAAACAAAAAACGTCAGTGGGGCCGCCAATTAGCCAATTAAATTGATTAATTGATATGAAAATAGCAATTATTTCAGACACCCATGATAATTTGCCCAATTTTAAAAAGGCAATTGAATGGATTAAGAAAGAGAAGATTGATACTTTAATTCATTGCGGCGATGTTTGCGCGCCAGCCACTTTACGAGAAATATTAAAAGATTTTCCCGGAAAATTTTTTTTGGTTTTTGGCAATGTAGATGGCGATCATTTCCGAGTTACCAAACTTTCTTATGAAAGCTTTCCCAATTTAAAAGTTCTTGGCGAATGGGGCGAAGTTGAGATTGAAAACAAAAAGATTGCTTTTTGTCATTTTCCTCAATTTGCCAAGGGCCTGGCTTGCACTCAAAATTATGATTTAGTTTTTTACGGCCATACCCATAAACCTTGGGAAGAAAAAATTGATAAATGCCGATTAGTTAATCCGGGTAATTTAGCCGGGCTTTATTATAAACCCACTTTTGCGGTTTACGATACCAAGACAGACGAGTTAGGGCTTAAAATTTTAGAAAAATTGTAATATTTATGTCCGTTCATTATCGGACCAAGGGATTTATTTTAAAAAAAATTGATCGGGGGGAGGCCGATCAGTTTTTGACTATTTTTACTCAAGATTTTGGCAAATTAAAAATTTTAGGAAAGGCCATTAGAAAAATTACTTCAAAACTCAGGGCCTC
>CAYTKG010000037.1:0-6443 GCA_964438335.1 uncultured Candidatus Saccharibacteria bacterium
CCTACCAGTAAAGCCCTTTTATCAGCCGCTATCGAAGCCCAGATATTTAAGCACGAATTGGAAAAAAAGATGAAAAAGATAAGTGAATTTCCTTTTGAGTCCATTAATAAATATCTTGCCGCCCTTTATCAGCAGAAAGAAAAATTTTTTCTCTTTGTCTCCGGCGCCCCGGAAAGAATTTTAGCTCTTTCAAGTCATTTCGAAATGGATAATCAAAAACAAAAACTTGATTGTTCTACTTTAGAAAAATTAAATTTAAAATTGGAAAACTTAGCCAAACAAGGCCTAAGAGTGGTAGCTGTCGCTTACCAAGAACTAGAACCTTCCGACTCTTCAAGAACGGAAGATTCCAAAAAAAGAAATACCCAACCTCAGTTCGAAATTCGAAAAGAAAAAATAAAAAATCTTGTCTTTGTCGGTTTAATCGCCCTAAATGATCCTTTAAGAAAAGGGGTAAAAGAAGCGGTAAAAAAATGCCGCCAAGCAGGAGTAAGGCCAATTATAGTCACTGGTGATCACAGCTTAACTGCCAAGGCAATTGCCCAAGAAATTGGTTTGAAAACCGAGAAAGAGAATCTAATTGAAGGTAGAGACCTGGATTCTCTTTCGGAAGAGGAATTTTCAAAAAAATTCAAAGAGATAGAAGTTTACGCCCGGGTGGAGCCTCGTCACAAGATGAGAATTGTCGAGCATTGGCAGCGAGCCGGCGAAGTAGTGGCAATGACCGGTGATGGAATCAATGACACGCCCGCCCTCAAAAAGGCAGATATTGGCGTAGCTTTGGGTTCGAGCACCGATGTAGCCAAAGAGGTGTCTGATTTAATCCTATTGACGGATTCTTTTGATATCATTGTCAAGGCGATTGAAGAAGGGAGAGCTATTCTTGATGATATGAGAAAAGTGATTACCTTTCTCCTTTCCGGCTCTTTTTCAGAAATCATTCTTGTTGGTTTGAGTTTAATGTCCGGCCTTCCTTTACCGATTTCTCCAGTCCAAATCTTATGGACAAATCTTATTGAAGATGGATTGCCCAATATTGCCTTAACCTTTGAGCCGGAGGAAGAAGATCTGATGAAAAGAAAACCGGAAAAACTAAAAACCGCTTTATTAAACCAAGAAATGAACGTCATTATTTTCATTATCGGTTTGGTAACCGACCTTCTTCTTGTCGGTCTTTTTGTTTTTCTCTGGTTTAAGACGAAAAACCTCAAGTATGTCAGAACAATGATTTTTGTTTGTTTAGGCATTGATTCTCTTTTTTATGTTTTTAGCTGTAAGAGCTTGAGAAAAAATATTTGGCACATCAATCCTTTTTCTAATAAATTTTTGATTGTTGCCGTTTTATTAAGCTTCATCGCCTTAGCAGCCGGCGTCTATGTTGAGCCCCTTCAGAAACTCCTAAAAACTATTCCTTTAAGCTTTAACGACTGGCTTATCATTTTTGGTTTAGGAATAACAGAAATGATCTTGGTCGAAATAACTAAATGGTTTTTCGTTGTCAGGGGAAAAACATGATTTTTCTTTACGCCTTAATTTTTATCATTGCTTGTCTCGTTCTGGCTCGGTCAGGAAGCCTTATTGTCCAGGCCCTAACAAGAATAGCTCGTTTCCTCGGATGGAAAGAATTTGTGGTCGCCTCGCTTTTAATGGCTTTCACCACTTCTTTGCCTGAGTTTTTTGTCGGCATCTCTTCGGCTTTTCACCAAAAGGCAAGTCTCTCCTTCAGCAATATCATTGGTTCAAATATTGCCGTCCTTACGTTAGTGGTAGGCATCAGCGCCCTGATGGCTAAAAAACTAAAATTTGAAGGAAAAGCGCTTCAGCGGTGCTCCTTTTACGCTCCTTTTATTGCCTCCTTGCCCTTAGTTTTGATGATGGATAGCCGAATTTCAAGAATCGACGGCATTATTCTTCTTTTAACCGCCGCTATTTATTTCCGCTGGCTCATAGGTCATCAATGGCATTTTACCAGAATTATTGCCAATAAAAATAAAGATGGAAAAATTCAACTTTTTTCTTTTCTCAAGGATATAGTAATCTTTGTAGCGGGAATTCTTTTTCTTTTAATGGCGGCAGAAACAGTTGTCTGGTCAGCCCTAAATCTGGCTAAAGAACTGAAACTTTCCTTAATTGTCATTGGCTTGTTTCTTGTTTCTTTGGGAACCTCAATCCCCGAATTAGCTTTTGGAATGAGATCGGTCAAACTCGGTCACAAAGAAATGGTTCTTGGAGATGCCATGGGCTCGGCGGTGGTCAACTCCAGTCTTATTCTGGGAATAACGGCCTTAATTTCTCCGTTCAATATCCCTAACTTTTCACCCTATTTCAGCGGCATCCTCTTTACGGTGGTAACTACCTTACTTTTTTCTCTTTTTGCCCGAACCGATCGGGAAATTACCGAAAGAGAGGCGATGGCTCTCCTTTTTATTTATATTCTCTTTGTCATCACAGAACTATTTCTTAACACCATTCGGATAGTTAATTCCGGATAGTACCTTGCTAAAATAATTGAAATTTTTAAAAATCTCTGTAAAATAGAAAGGAGCGAAGGAATATGATAGAAACTTTTTTAATTTTTGTTATTTTTTTAATAGCCGTAACCGGTTTCGGGTTATTGATTTATCAACTGACAAAAATTAGCGAAAGATTAAACCAGCAAAGCCAGATAAATTTTCAACAATCGGGCGAAATCCAGAAAATTAAAGAAGTAATGGAAAATCAATTAAAAGAAATAAGAGGAACGGTTGATGGCAGTTCTCGCCTAATGATGAATCAAGTTCGTTCTTTTACCAGAGAAACAACCGAATTAAAAAAAGACTTAAGAAATATTCAGGAAAAAGTAGGCGATATTTCTTCTTTTCAGGAAATCTTCCGTTCGCCCAAACTCCGAGGCCAATGGGGTGAGGCCTCATTAGAACATATCCTTAGTCAACATTTTCCTTCCGAACTTTATCAAAAACAATATCTATTTCCTTCGGGCGAGCAGGTAGATGCAGTTCTAAGATTGCCCAACAACAAAATCTTGCCTATTGATGCCAAGTTTTCTTCTGAAAATTTTGAAAAAATGATTCAGGCAAAACCCGAAGAAAAAGCCGTTTATTCGCAAAAATTCATTAATGATATAAAACGCAGAATTAAAGAAATATCCTCAAAATATATCCGGCCATCAGAAGGAACAGTTGATTTCGCCTTAATGTATATTCCGGCCGAAGCCATCTATTACGAGATAATGTTCAATTTGACCGAAGAAGATTTAGCAAGATACGCTTGGAAACAAAAAGTGGCCCTTACTTCGCCCAACACAATTTATTTAACCCTGCGGACAATTGAACATTGGTTCCGGGACACTCAAATTTCCAAAAGGACTCAACAAATTTTAAAAAGGTTGGAAAGAATAAATCGGGATGCTCAAAATCTATCTGAAGAATTTAGAAAATTAGGTCGCCACTTAAAAGATGCGAGCTCAGCCTATGATCGTTCCGAAAGACGACTTTCCTTGCTTGATGAAAGAGTAAAAACCTTAATTGAAGCAAGAGATAAAAAACAACTAAAGAGCGGTTCGCCGCCGCTTCCCAACGATAATTAATCCAATTAAAACATTCAAACTAAAATGACATTAGCCGTAATCAAAACAGGCGGAAAACAATATCTTGTTCGACCAGGAGACGAGATTAAAATCGAAAAACTCAAAGATAAAAAAGAAGGAGACGAAGTTGTTTTTGAAGAAATTTTGTTGGTTCAAAAACAAAATAAAATTGAATTGGGCACGCCTCTCGTCAAAAAAGCCAAGGTTAGAGGAAAAATTGTTGCCGAAGGAAAAGGAAAAAAAATAACGATTCTTAAATACAAACCAAAAACAAGATATAAAGTAAAAAAGGGCCACCGTCAGCCCTTCATCAAAGTAAAAATTACCAAAATAGATTTCTAAGGGTTGAAAATCTATTCCTCTACCCGCTCCTTCTGCTACTAAAAGCAGAGGACAAAGTTTCCCTGTCGGCATATTCCAATTCTCCTCCGGTCGGCAAGCCCCGTCCCAAGCGGGTGATTTTTTTATTCAAATCTTTTAATTTCCTTTCCAAGAAAAGAATAGTTGCTTCACCCTCAACCGTAGAACTAAAAGCGATAATAATTTCCTCAAAAGAGGCATTCTTTATTCCAAACTTCTCCGGGTTCTTTATTCTTTCTCTAAGCTCTGACAATCTTAATGATTTAAAATCTTTTTTTCTTAAACCGGAAACTGTTCCTCCTAAAACAAAATATAAACCCTTGTAAATTTTGTTTCTTTCAATCGAAACCAAATCTATCTCTTTTTCAACCACGCAGAGCAAATTCCTGTTTCTTGATTGATTAGAACAAATTTCACAAAGCCCTTGTTCGCTTTCTTCGTCTTTTGAAACCCGAGAACCCTGACCGGGTTGAAAAAGATTAAAACAAAAATTACACCTCCTTAAAGAAGTGCTAATTGAGGAAATTGCTTTTGAAAGTTCCTCTAATTCTTTCTTCTCTCTTTTAGTTAAATAGAAAACAAAACGGGCGGCTGTTCGCGGCCCCACCCCTGGAAATTTAGAAAAAAGCTCAATTAGTTTCTCAATGGTTTTCGGATACATATAAAATCAAGTGATATTATTCTTCCAATCTTTTCTCTACATCTCGAAAAGAAACCGTCCTCTCGTCAAAATATAATTCCACTCTTCCTACCGGCCCATTTCTGTGTTTGGCAATAATAATATCAGTGTTATTTTTGTAACGAGCCCCTTCTTCGTCTCGTTCCCGGTAAATAAACAAAACCACATCTGCGTCTTGTTCAATTGCGCCGGTTTCCCTTAAATCAGATAGCTTTGGAATTGGCGGAGAACGCCTTTCTACTGCTCGGGACAATTGAGATAGAGCCAAAACCGGCACATTAAGTTCTCTGGCCAAGCCTTTTAAAGACCGAGAAATTTCGGTCATCTGCTGAACCATACTCAACCCCGGATTTCGAGGCTCCATTAATTGCAAATAATCAACAATCAACAATCCCAAACCCTCTCTTGCCTGAAGTCGCCTTGCCATTGCCCTCATCTGCAAGATATTGGTTGAAGCGGCATCGTCAACAAAAATCGGCGCTTCTGATAAAACACCTAAGGCTCTTTGAAGTCGACTAAAATCATCACTGCCTTCTTCACTGGACAATCTCCCGGTTCTCAAACGCCAAAGATCAACGCCTGCCTGAGCGGCAATCAATCTGTCAATTACCTGGTCTTTTGACATTTCCAGCGAAAATATCCCTACCGGCGTCTTTTCAAAAATGGCAATATTGGCGGCAAAATTAAGAGCAAGCGAACTTTTTCCCATTGCCGGCCTTGAGGCTAAAATAATCAAATCTGATTTTTGAAAACCGGCTAAAATATTGTCTAAACCAACAAAACCGGTCGGCACTCCCCGGGGCGAGCCTTTTCTTTTTGACAATTGATCAATTCTTTCAAAGGCCTCTTCTAAGGCGGCTTTCACCGGGACGAAATCCTGTTTTAAACTATGCTGGGCAATACTAAAAATTCTATTTTCCGCCTTATCCAATAAAACCTCAACATCTTCTGCCTCGTTATGGCCCATCAAGGCAATATCATGAGAGGCCTCGATTAAATCCCTGAGAATTCTTTTCCTTCGAATAATCTTGGCGTAATCCAAAACATGGCTGGCAGTGGGCACCGAATTAACAAGTTCGGTGAGATAACTGTTGCCGCCTACATCTTCGAGAATATTCTTCTCGGAAAGCCGAGTAGAAACCGTTAAAACATCAACCGGTTCTCCTCTTTCAAAAATTTCCAGCATCGCTTTATAAATTTCCTGATGGTTCTTTTTGTAAAGATCGCGAACAATCAAAAAATCAGCCACTCTTAAAATAGCTGATTTGTCCAACATTAAAGCGCCTAAAAGCGATTGCTCTGCCTCAATTGCTTGAGGCGGCAATTTTTTCGTCAAGCCAAAATCTTTGGAAATCTGCTCGGCCATGCTGCCTCTAATATAACCAAACTTCCTTAATTTTTCAAGCCCGAATCCTTAATGCTTAGCACTAATTTTCGGCCCTTCTTTCGTATCTTCAATCTTGTAACCCAATTCTTCGATTTTCTTTCTGATTTCATCAGCTTTGCCAAAATCTCCAGTCTGGCGGTATTTCTCTCGTTCCTCGGCCAATTTTTTAACTTTTTGAGGAATTTCTATCTCTTTTACTTTATCCAAGCCCAAACCCAAAACCCTATCAAAATCTATCAAAAGCTGATATTTTTCTTCGGGAAGAAGATTATTATCCTTAACCACCTCCCAGACCACCGCCATGGCCCTGGGCATATTCAAATCATCATTAATAAAACCAAGAAACTTGTTCCGATACTCTCTTTCAACTTTTGAAACTTGCTTGCCCCGAACCGAACTTGTTCTGGTTTGGGGCTTGCCCCGAACCGAAT
>CAYTKG010000038.1:0-6296 GCA_964438335.1 uncultured Candidatus Saccharibacteria bacterium
ATCAAGAAACCAAAGTTCTAATCTTTTTTGGGTATAATCTCTAATTGGAGAAACCTCTAAAAAGAGTTCTTTTAACTCCCTCTCCCAAAACCTTTGCCAGGCCTCTCTTTGGGTTATAAGAAGGCTAAAAAACGGTTGAGAGAACTTTGCTTTGGAAAAGTTTTTTATCTTCATATGGAGAAAAATTTACAAAAGGAGTACGAAAGCGAAAAAAGACCCTCAGCAATCTTCACTTAGGGCTAATCATCACGTTGCCTTTATAACTCCACCGTTTTTTGAAAAACTTTCCTAACTCCTTAACGATATTTTCTAATTTTACTGGTTTTAAATAAATTGTCAACTTTTTTGGCTTTTTTTCAAGCTTAGTTTCAAAATTGTTTTAATGACCGCATCGGGATTTAAAGAAATGCTTTCTATCCCCTGTTTAATTAGAAATTGAGCAAACTCCGGCCATTCGCTTGGAGCTTGGCCGCAAATCCCAGAGTATTTTTTCTTCTCGCGGCAGGCCTGAATCACTTGGGCAATTTGTCTCTTAACGGCTTCGTTTCTTTCATCACCTATTTTAACAATTTTAGCATTATCCCTATCCATTCCCAAAACTAATTGGGTAAGGTCATTACTGCCGATGGACATCCCATCAAAAATTTCTAAAAATTGTTCTGCTAAAATTACATTTGAAGGAATTTCAGCCATCACATAAACCTTGGGGCCGCCTGTCTTTGAATGCCTGCCACCAAGTCCAAATTTCTCTATCAACTTAACAACCGCTCTCCCCTCCTCCACCGTCCGGCAAAAAGGAACCATCACCGAGACATTTTTCAGGCCGAAAAGTTCTCTTACTCGTTTAATCGCCTGACATTCCATTTTAAAAACAGGTTGGAATTTTTTGTCTAAATAACGACAAGCGCCTCTAAAACCCAGCATTGGATTGGCTTCCTCGCCTTCGAATAAATCGCCGCCGATTAAATTTCGATATTCATTGGTCTTAAAATCGGAAAAACGGACAATAACTTCTCTTGGCCAAAAAGCGGCGGCAATTTGACCAATTCCTTCGGCCAATTCTTTAATAAAGTATTCTCTTTTATCCCGATGCTCAATGGTTAAATCTTCTATTTCTTTAACAATCCTTCTAAGTTTTGACTTTTGATTTGCCTGCTCTGGACCAATCCCGCTCTGGTGCAGGGTATTTTTGACTTTTGGGATTTGAGCTTTGAGTTTTTTATAATGATAAAGAGCCAAAGGATGAACTTTAATTTTTTCAGCGATAATAAATTCTTCCCTGGCCAGACCGACGCCGTCTACCGGCAAAAAAGAAGTTTTAAAAGCGATTTCTGGAGCGCCGATATTAACCATTATTTTCGTCTTCAATTTGGGAATTTTCTTAAGATCATATCTTTTAGCCGTTAAAGAAATTTTGCCCGCGAATATCCTTCCATTTAAACCCCGGGTGCAATCAACTGTTACCATTTGACCCTCTTTTAAAAGTTTGGTCGCTTTTAAGGTGCCAACTACGCAAGGAATGCCCAATTCCCGCGAAACAATAGCGGCGTGACAAACCTTAGAGCCTTCGTCGGTCACAATTGCTGAAGCTATTCTCATAGCCGGCAACCAATCAGGATCCGTCATTCGAGTTACCAAAATTTCTCCTTTTTGAAATTTCTCAATTTTAGAAACATCAGAAATAATTCTCACCCTCCCCCAGCCAATTTTTGAACCGACAGCAATACCGGTCAAAATTGGTGGCTTTTTTGTTTGAAGTTTATATTCTTCAAAGAATCTTACCGCTTCAGAAGCATAAATTGTCTCCGGCCGGGACTGAACAATAAATAGTTTGCCTGTTTTGCCATCTTTGGCCCACTCAATATCTTGAGGAATCTTGTAATGCTCCTCAATCTGGCAGGCCCATTTGGCTAAAGTTAGAATTTCTTTATCGGTTAAAGAGAACTCCAATTGTTTGGCCGGCGGAACGCTGACTTCTTTAAGCCCGCCTGTCTTTTTATAAATATATTTTTTAGTTTTCCTGCCTAAATTCTTAACAATGATTGACTTGAAGCCCTTTTTGAGAGTCGGTTTAAAAACATAAAATTCATCGGGAGTAATTTTTCCCTTGACAATCATTTCCCCCGCCCCAAAAATTGAATTAATTAAGACAATGTTTCGAAACCCGGTTTCCGTATCCAGGGTAAAAATCACTCCGGCTGAAGCCAGGTCCGACCTTACCATTTTCTGAACCCCGACTGAAAGGGCGAATTTCAGATGAGAAACGCCTTTTTCTTCCCGATAAACAATCACTCGGTCGTTAAAAGTTGAAGCTAAACATTTTTTGATTGCCTTAAGAAGATTTTCTTCTCCGCTAATGTTCAAATAGCTTTCGAACTGACCGGCAAAAGAATCCTTGGGCGCGTCTTCGGCTACACCCGAAGATCTAATCGCTACATCGGCTTCTTTCTCACCATACTCTCGAGACAATTTCCGATAGGCCTTGGTGATTTCTTTTTTCAAAACGTCTGGAAATTTAGCTCTTAGAAAAAGATTTCTTGCTTTCTTGCCGGTTTTTTGTAAACTTCTTATGCTCTGGGGATTAAAATCCTTAAAAATCTCTCTTAATTTTTTATCAATAGCGTTGAACTCTAAAAAGGAACGATAAGCATTAGTGGTTAAAGCAAAGCCGTCGGGAATGCTAATTCCTTTTTTGGCAAGCTTGCTTTTCATTTCGCCCAACGAAGCGTTCTTTCCACCAACCAATAAAATATCTTTTTTCGAAACTTCCCCAAACCACAGAATATATTTTTTATTCTTATTCTCTTTAACCATATTTTTCTAATGTTATTATAATTTTATCTCCCCAAAATCACTTAGTCGCTCAACCACTCTGCCCATCTATTTCCTGGCGATAACATTTCTTATCTTTTCGGCAATCAGTAATTCTTCATTGGTTTCAATGGCTAAAATTTTCGTCTTTGTTAAAATTTTAAGATTACGGCAAATCATCTTTCTAATTTTAGCCGAACCATAACCAATGGCGCCTGTAAAAATTAGAATATCAATCTCTCCTAAAACAGCAAAATAAGCCCCGATGTATTTTTGAATAGAATAAACAAAGACATCTAAAGCCAATTTGGCTTTTTTGCTTCCTCGCTTTGCCGCTTTTAAAACCTCTTTCATATCAGCCATTCCGCAGATTCCTTTAATCCCGCTCTCTTGATTTAAAATCTCATTTAATTTTTGACTTTTGATTGGCAATTGCCCCGCTTTCTTATGGCGCGGGGATTTTTGATTTAAAAATAATATGATTCCCGGATCCAGATTCCCGCTTCTGGTCATCATTACCAAACCCTCCAAAGGAGTAAAGCCCATTGAAGCATCAACCGCCTTGCCCTTTTCAATAGCGCAAATTGAAGCTCCGCCTCCCAAATGACAGCTAATCATTTTTAATTTTGAAAACGGTCTCTTAACAATCTTGGCCGCCTTTCTGGCCACGTACTCATGAGAGGTACCGTGAAAACCGTAACGAAAAATTTTGTATTTCTTTCTTAACCTTTCAGGCAAGGCATAAATTTTGGCCTTATCCGGCAAATCTTTGAAAAATTCGGTGTCAAAAACAGCAAATTGGTCAATTTTGGAAAAAATTTTTTGAGCCGTCTTTATCCCCAAAACATTGAAAGGATTATGAAGAGGAGCTAAAACCTTACACTTTTCTAACTCGTTCAAAATTCTTTTGTTTATTTTTACCGGCTCCCTAAGTTTTTCGCCTCCATGAACCACCCGATGGCCAACAAAAAGAAAATTGTCGCCAACTTCTTTTATTCTTTTGAGCTCGGAAGATAAAAAAATTCTATATTTCTTCGGGTCTTTAACCGAAATTTTGTTTTCTTTGATTAAATTTAATTTATTTGAAAATAGCTTCCACTTTATTGACTGACTGCCGCAATTTAGGATTAAAATCATAAAATCATTAGGGTATTATTAGCTCTCCTTGGCCCTTTTTTATAATCCCACAAGTATTGCCTTCATCAGTATCTAAATGCAAAGAGATTTTGAAATCAGAAGCCACCCTAATTATCACTTTATCAAAGACCACTCCCCTTTTACCTTTGACTCTGACTTGAACTAAGTCCCCTTCTCTCAAATTTAATTTTCCCGCCTCTTTCTTGCTTAAATGGATATGTCTCCAGGGACAAATTACCCCCTCTTTTAATTTTAAATCGCCCTTTGGCCCCAAAATTGAAATACCCGGAGTTCCTTTTAAATTCCCTGATTTTCTCAAGGGGGCCTCTATATTTAGAAAAATAGCGTCGGTTAAACAAAGCTCAACTTGAGTCTTGGTTCTTAAAGGACCGACAACTCTTACATTTTTAATTTCTCTTCTTCCTTTTTTAAGAGTAACCGTCTCTTTGGCGGCAAATTGTCCGGGCTGAGTCAACTCTCTTAATTTCTTTAATTGATAGCCCCTGCCAAAAAGTTTTTCCAAATCTTTTCGGCATAAATGAATATGTCTGGCTGAAACTTCAATTGGAATTTTCATAATTCTCTAATGGCATTAATTAACCGGCATTAATTAACACTTTCCCAATTCTTCTAATCTAAAGGCCCGATTTCTTGCCTACATACTCGGCAAACTCTGCCAAACGACAGGCATAAGCCCATTCATTATCATACCAAGCAGTTATCTTGATTAAATTCCCGTTCACTCTTGTTAAAGAAGCGTCAACAACGGCCGAGAATGAATTTCCTCGATAATCTGAAGAAACCAAAAGGGCATCCTCAATTCCCAAAATTCCTTTTAAGCTTCTAGAGGAAGAGGCCTTTTTGAAAAAATAATTCACTTCTTCGACGCTGGTCTTTTTTTCTACCTGGCAAACAAAATCTAAAATAGAAACAGTCGGTGTCGGCACTCTTAAAGCAATTCCGTCCAACTTTCCCTCCAGTTGGGGCAGAACTTTGCTAATTGCTTTCGCCGCCCCGGTAGTCGTCGGGATAATGTTGACTGCTGCCGCCCTTGCCCGTCTTAAATCCTTATGGGGCAAATCTAAAATCCTCTGGTCATTGGTATAACTGTGAACGGTGGTCATAAAACCGCTGACAATTTTAAAATTTTCGTGAATTACTTTAACCACCGGCGCCAAACAATTAGTAGTACAAGAACCCATATCAGAAATTTTGTCTTCTTCGGGATTAAATTTATCCTCATTAACACCCAAAACAAAACTTCTAATTCGCTCCGGGCTTTTGCTTGGAGCAGAAATAATCACTTTCTTGGCACCTGCTTTCAAATGCTTTACCGCTCCTTTATAATCCCGAAAACGACCGGTGCATTCTAAAACAATATCAATTTTTAATTTCTTCCAAGGCAAATCCTTGGGGTCACGGACCGAAAAAACCTTTACTTCTTTGCCTTTCGATGTTCCATCTACTAAAAGCGAATCCTCTTTGAATTTCACCGGCCTTTCGTAAATACCATACAAAGAATCGTACTTCAAAAGATGAGCCAGGGTTTTGGCGTCTGTTAGGTCGTTAATCGCTACCAACTCTAAGCCGGAACGAGATTTTAAGATTTTTTTAAAGGTTGGCCGTCCTATTCTGCCAAACCCGTTGATAGCTACTCTTATTGCCATAAAAATGAAACTTAAATGCCAAAGCCCAAATACCAAATGAAATCCAAAAACTAAATGTCAAAATCTTTTTGTTATTTAGTCATTTGTCATTGATTTGACATTTGATATTTGACGTTTGATATTTATCTATCTTTTATTAATCTTTAATCCCAAGCAACCGAGAAATTCTCTCCCTGTCAAATCCTATAACAATCTCGCCATCAATCTCCACCACCGGGACACCCATCTGGCCCGATTTTCTAACCATCTCGTCCAGGGCTTCTTTGTTTTTAGAGACATCCACTTCTTCAAATTCAACATCTCGTTCTTTTAAGAACTGCTTTAAAGTAACGCAGTAAGGGCAAAAAGGAGTGGAGAAAACACGAATCTTTGCCATAAATAAATCACTTGATTAATTATTTAGCCACAACTTCCCTCGCTTGAAGAGCCGGTCCCGCCGCCAAAACCAGGCAAGGGAGTCTCTTCAGAAAGCGCCTGGGAACACTCTTCCGGAGGCGAGACAAAAGCCTGGCAGATAATTTTCTTAAAATCTTCAGGAGAACGTTTTTTAAGCTGGACTACTTGATCGTTAATCACCAATGTTGGCGAACCAGAAACATTGTATTTTTTATTTAATTCGGAATCAATCTCGAATTTAGGATATCTCCCGCTCAACCAAGAATTTTTATTGTTATAATTCTC
>CAYTKG010000039.1:0-6284 GCA_964438335.1 uncultured Candidatus Saccharibacteria bacterium
CTTTTTCCCATTTTAGCTTTATTTTTAAAAACCAACCTCGGACGTCCGTACATTTAGGGTAAAGAAAAAAGCAAAACTGATAAAGCTTTGCTTTTTTCACAGATAAAAATTTCGCAGATAAAAATTAGAATTCTGTTTTTAAATCTATTTTTAAAATCTAGGAAAGTATTGATCAAGCTTTTCTTTCATTTCCTTTTCCATTTTTTTTAGTCCTTCGGTTTCGATTTCAATTTGTTTTTCAGTTTTTTCCATTTTTTCACTTTTCTCTTCTGGTTTTTCTTTCTTCAACTGTCGCAACTCCTCTTTTTTCTGTTCTAAAATTTCTTCCATCTCCTCTTCCATTTTGGTTTTCATTTTTTTCAGGGTTTCCTCTTTTTCTTTACAGATTCCCTCGTAAGCGATCTCTACGCCGGCAACTTTAGTAGCGATGCAATCATTAGGGTAAGTTTGGCCATCTTTTCCGCAGACCGGCTTCCAAAGCATATAACATAAAGCTTCTTCCGGCGATGGTTTCGGCCGTGGCTCGCATTTAGAAATTGGGCAACCGTCCGAATCTCTTTCGATGATAATTCTTCCTTGGCATCTCGTCGGCGGCTCGATCAGGGGACACTTGGTAATTTCAAAAGGAATGGGAATGCCGGGATAGAGTTCTTCAAATTCTTCTCTTAATTCTTCCGGCGACTCTTTTAATCGCTTAATTCTTTCAGCAATTCTTCGACTCGCCTTAGCTTCATGATAGGCGGCCTTAGCCAGGCCAAAAGCCCGGCCGTATTTTTC
Organism: uncultured Candidatus Saccharibacteria bacterium; assembly: GCA_964438335.1. Lineage (GTDB taxonomy): Bacteria > Patescibacteriota > Minisyncoccia > Minisyncoccales > CAYTKG01 > CAYTKG01. Next base: position 778 of record CAYTKG010000039.1, read on the forward strand.
TTCGGCATAGGCTTCCTTTGCCTTCTCTAAATGCTCTTTTGCCATTTTCAGAAGTCGGAAGGCGCCTTTACCTTGATAACTTTCCGGATTAATATCTGCCAAGGCTTCTTCCGTTTTTGCTATCTCTTTCTTTGCCCTATCAATTTCCTTTTGAGCTTTCTCAGCGGTAATTTCCTCGTAGTTTTTTTCCATTTCTTCGATTTTTTCCTCTTTTGCCTCTTCTATCAATTCCCTTATTTTCTCTGAAAACTCTTTACTTTGAAGAAGGCTTATAATGCCTAAATGTCCGGAAACATCTCCGCTTATTTCTTCGAGATACTCTTTAAATTTCTCTTGCTCTTCCGGGGGCAATTTTTCTAATTTTTCATACAGTTTTCCCAAAATCTTTTCTTGTCGTTCTTTTAATTTTTCTTCAACTTCCTCTGGAAATTCTTCTTCAAGTTCTCCAAGCCATTCTAAATCTTTAAATTCCTTAAATTTACTCCCTCTGATTTCTTTTAAACCTTTTTCTATTCTTTTTGAAATTTTTTCTTTGTCTTCAAGTTTTAACATTACTTCTTTGAATCTTTCCAAATGTTGTTTTCTTGCTTCCTTTATTTTTTCTACAACTTCCTTTGGTGCTTGATTTTCCAATTTTTGAAGAATTCGGTGATGGAGGGTCTGGTGACGAGTATACTTGTCCAGAAATTTATCTAATTCAGGCGTTTCTGTTGCCTTTGTTTTAAGTTTGTCGCTTTTTTCCTTGAGTCGACTGATTTCTTGTTCGTACTTGCTTATTGCCTTTGTTATTTTTTTCGGATTAGTTTTCTTTTCTACCATCTTTTGAATTTCAATCAATCTTTCGTTAGCAAACCGATGCCGGAGCTCAACTTTCTTGAGCGGATTAAAGGCAAAGAAAAACCGGATTGTCCTTCCCCAATCTTTGAGAAAGTAGAATGGACTATCCGGTAAAAGCTTTGGTTCCGAGATGCCTAAATCACTGGCTTGGACATTTTCATCGAGAGCAATCGCTTCCGTGGTTTCAGCCAGTGCTTTAGGTGTCCCAATTACGTTCGTTAAACCAAGAACAACGGTTAAGGCAAGGCTTAAAAGAATTATTCTGGTGAACTTTATTATAAACATTTTAGTAATTAATTTGTTTTCCGACCCTTGCAAATTATATTTTATTATATTTTTTCTTGACCCAAAAGGCAATTAATTTTTTGTTTTTTAAGAACATTTTTATTGGCCATTAATATTGATTTTTCTTTCTTTCACTAAAGCATAATCGATACCAGCTTGTTCAAAGAGCTGATGCTTACCGATAAGTTGATGGGCAACAAAAGCTCCTTCGTGTTGATTTTTGATTCCTTTGGCTTCGATTTCGATTTGGTAATAATTTTGAGATCTAAAAGCATTGGTCAGAATCTCAAAACAGCTTTTGGGGTCAAGTTGGCGATCAATTAATTTCTGAACAAGTAAAAGCACCTTCCGGGAGTCAAGGGGTTGAGGAAAAGATATCAAATTAATTATTTGAAGAGCAAAATTAAGATAGGGCCCTATGCCTAAAATAAACTTTTCTTGAGTGGCATTTCTTTTTCTGCCTAATTCATCTATCCAAACCGCTTCGCGGTGATCCCATTTTGTTTTATCACCGAAATTTCCTCTAATTACTTTTTTATATACTAAGGCGTTAATAATCTTATGGGCGAAAAAGAACCTTTTGGTATTGAGCTTAATCAATGTTTGTTGTTCTTCGTTTATCTGGGAATCGGCTCTGACTACGAAAACGCATTCAGGTCTAACCGGAATAACTTCTTTGTTGTACTGCCAGGTATTCTTTCGTTCTTCTTGGGGACCGACAGTAATAATTCGGCCAGAAACAAGAAGATTATTGTGGAAATAGTATCTCATTCTTTGAGTAAATTTTTCCTGGGGATAAATTGTATAGATATCAAGGGTTTCTAATAAAGGTTCTTTTTGAACGAATGAGCCATCGCTTGTGCGGAGGTTAGTAATTAGATTTAGTAATTTCTCCGTTGTTGCCGGAGAATTTAATTTTATCGCCAACTCCTCGTGAGTATTGACAATAATCATATTTGGGCGGGGAGGGAGAAAACCTTTTCTTCTTAAATTATCTAATTTTTGAATAACAAAAAACGGTATTTCTGCAGGAACAGCAGAATGTTTTTGCCTAAAACCATCGGAAGTTTGCTCAAATTCTTGAATTAACTTATAAATTTCCTTGTTATCCATTTTCTTGGCCGTTGCTTTATTTAAAAAAGATAATAAAAGATAATGAATAAACATTATCTTTTTATCTTTCTGAAATATAACAGATGATCAGAAATAATGTCAATTTTTGATTCTTAATTTTTTTAAAAGGATGAAATGATTTTGGAGCAAGGATTATTTGATAAAAACCTAATGAAATAATTTAATGAAACATTGATTAAACTCGAAGCGGATTTAACCTCGGGTATCTATTTTAAAACCGCGGAATTTAAGATTGGAGAATGCGGCTTTTTGATTTTTGATTTTCTGTGTTAAGATTAAAAAACAGATTTGATAAAAAAAATAAAAACATGAAAGAAATTCTTACCAAAGAATTGGCCAAAAAAATAATGGAAATTGAAGGAGAAGGCAGAGGTTTTTCAGTGAAGCAGGACGGCGAATATATTGTAAAGAAATGGGGAAAGGAGGCCTTGGCTAGGGTCGAGCAAGAATTGGCAAGGGTTGGTTATCCTATAAAATATTCTGAAATAGAAAGTATGGCCTTTTATCCGGCCGGATTAAGAGCTCTTTCTTTGTTGGCTGCTAAAAAAGTTCTTAACCTTGAAGATGAAGAGATAAGAGAAGTCTGCGCTTTCCAGCCTACCACCCCTTTGGTTGTCAAGCTATATATGAAGTATTTTTTTTCGGTTCCCAAGATAATGAAGAAAGCTCAAGATATGTGGCGAGTTTACTGGACGGTAGGAAAGATGAATTTTGTAGAATACAACAAAAAGAAGAAATATGCGGTGATAAGAATTGAGGGATTGTCGCTTCATCCTATTTGGTGTCGCTGTATGGAGGGATATTTCAGGTCAATTTCCAAATTAGTTCTTGGAAAAACAAACATTGTTTGCCGAGAGGTTAAATGTCTCTCTGAGGGAGACGATTTTCATGAATATTTAATAGGCTGGGAATAAAAAATTCAATATCGAAATCAAAAAAGAAAAAAGGTCGGGGGGTAAAATTTAAAAAACAAAGAAAAAAAGAAAAAATATGAAGAAAACAAAAATCGGACTAATTATTTTAACTTTCTTGGCGGCGGTTATTTTAGGCTTAAGTCAATTAGACGGAAGCATTTTTGCCAAAGCATTTCTAAAAGAAGCGCCGGTGGGAAATCTTAGAGGAGAATATGTTCAGGATGAAATTATTGTCAAATTCAAAGGAGACAATAGGCCTTTTCGGGTTATAAAGGTGCCCAAAGGGAGGGTGGCGGAGAAATTGAGAGAACATTTAAAAAGAAAAGATGTGGAGTACGCCGAGCCAAACTTTATTGCTCATGCTTTGTTGGTTCCGAACGACGACTATTATTCTTATCAGTGGCATTTAGATAATTCTGAATACGGAGGAATTGAAATGGAACGGGCTTGGGATATTTCTTCTGGATCCGGGATTACGATCGCAATTATCGACACCGGTATTGCCTATGAGGATTACTGTGAAGGCCGTGGCTGGCGAAAAATATGTTACGAGCAAGCCCCTGATTTAGCCGAAACTTGTTTTATTGCCGGATATGATTTTGTCAACGAAGACACTCATCCTAACGATGACTCTAGTCCTGGCCATGGTACTCACGTTGCCGGCACAGTGGCTCAAAGCACCAATAATAATCTTGGCGTCGCCGGTGTTGCTTTTGACAGCTGTTTGATGCCGGTTAAGGTCTTAGATGAGAACGGAAGCGGGACTTACGCTGATGTTGCCGAAGGCATTCGTTTTGCCGTTGATCACGGCGCCAAAGTAATTAACCTAAGCTTAGGCGGCAGTGAACCGTCAATTACCTTAGAGGAGGCTGTGGCTTATGCTTATAATCACGGAGTAACAGTGGTAGCGGCGGCTGGCAATGACGGCGCCAGTGTTCTTAATTATCCGGCTGCTTACGATGACTATGTGATTGCGGTGGGCGCCACCCGCTATGATGAAACCTTGGCTTATTATTCCAGTTATGGCTCGAGTTTAGATTTAGTGGCTCCGGGCGGCGATCTCAATGTTGACCAAAATGAAGATGGTTATGGCGATGGAGTTTTACAGCAAACTTATGAGAAGAGCGGCCGAAGAAAAATATCTTGGGGTTATTACTTTATGCAGGGAACATCGATGGCTACTCCTCATGTTTCTGGCGTGGCCGCTTTGTTGATTGCCAACGGTAATGCCAACGGAGCCGATGAGGTTCGGGCTGCTTTAGAAGAAACAGCCAAAGATCTGGGAGAGCCCGGTCGAGACGATACTTATGGTTATGGTTTAGTTAATGCTTACGCCGCCCTTAATTGGATGGCTGGGCCGGCTTGTTTCACTGATGAGGACTGCGATGATGGTTTATACTGCAATGGAGCCGAAGTTTGTTTCAACGGAGTTTGCAAGGAAGGAACGTCAATAGATTGTTCTGGCTTAGATGACCAGTGTAATCAGGGAGTTTGCGATGAGGATACTGATGAATGTGTACTGGAGCCGAAAGAAGAGGGAACAGAATGCGATGATGGATTATTTTGCACTGAAAATGACTATTGTTCTAATGGTATTTGTATGAGCGGTTTCCAAAAGAGATGCGATGATGGTCAAGAATGTACTAATGATTCTTGCGACGAGGAGAATGATGTTTGTCTTAATGAACCGGTTGAGGATAATACCGAGTGCAGTGAGGGTATTTGTTGCGGAGGGGTTTGTAATTCTCCGAGTTGTTCGAATGATACAGATTGCGAAGACAATAACGCCTGTACAATAGATGCTTGTGTCAATCAAGGGACGTGTTCTGCCTCTTGTTCTTATACAGATATTACTGAATGCGCTGACGACGACGGTTGTTGTCCAACAGGGTGCGAAAACGCCAATGATAATGATTGTTCGGTTTTAACTACTGAGTGCGGTAATGGTCAGTGCGAAGGAAATGGAGAAGATTGTCATACATGTTCGAAGGATTGCCGGGAGGGCAGGGGATGGTTAAAATATTGTTGCGGTGATGGCGTTTGTGCTTGGATTGAACGATATATCTGTCCAATTGATTGCCAATAAGCATTATTTTGATATTTCAGAGAGAGGGTTAAGATTATATTATTAAGATTGGAGAAAAAGTTAAAATGATAAGCTCGAAACTGACCTAAAGGTCAGTTTTATTTTCCGATTTCGTTTTTGGCTTTAATATCCCTTTGGTATTTAGAAATAATTTTATAACTTCTGCAACTCAATTCTGAAAGTTGTTTTTTCCCCACCTGTGGAAAACTTTTTCCCATTTTAGCTTTATTTTTAAAAACCAACCTCGGACG
>CAYTKG010000040.1:0-6043 GCA_964438335.1 uncultured Candidatus Saccharibacteria bacterium
CTTCTGATGGTTAATCTCGTCAATCAATGCGGTCAAAGTGGTTGATTTACCGTGGGACGAGGGTCCAGTGATCAAAACAAAACCCTGGGTCGCTTGGGTAAATTGATGAAGAATGGGAGGAAGATTTAGTTCCTCAATAGTTCTGATTTTTGCCGGAATCAACCTTAACGCCACTGAAACCTCCCTCGCTTGAAAAAAAACATTAACCCGAAAACGCGCCTCCTTGCCAAAACGATAGGAGAGATCAATCTCCTTTCTTTTTAAAAATCTTTCTTTTTGTTCTGGAGTCAGTAAAGCAAAAGCGAGACCGCGCGTATCCTCGCCCGTGAAAACAGGATATTTCATTAAAGGAATCAATCTTCTTTCTACTCTTAAAGTTGGTGGATGGCCCACGGAAAAATGAAGATCGGAAGCTCCTTCCTGAATGGCAATGCTTAATAATTCTCTTAGGTGACCGCTATAATCCATAAAAGGTTGGCAAGGCGAGATAGTCAAGAAAAATAATAACTAGTCGCCTTACGAATTATTATTTTAAAATTTTTTTTATTTCTTCAACTACCTCGCTGGGAATGAAATTCGCTTTGATTAAATATTTTGAAACTCCAAGTTTTTTGGCCAAATTAATATCTGCTTCTTGCCCTAAATTGGAAAGAATCAGAACTTTTAATTCTTTAAATCCCTTATCTTCTCTAATTTTTTTGAGAAGCTCAAAGCCGGTAAGGCGAGGCAGAACCATATCCAAAATCAAAAGGTCGAAATTTTCTTCTTTTAATTTCTTGAGAGCCATTTCGCCATCACTGGCTGTCTCGGTTTGAAAACCCGATTCTTTTAATTTAGTGGTATAAATATCAATAATCAGAGGGTCGTCTTCGACTAATAAAATTTTCTTCATTCTTTCTTTCGAAATCACGAATTTTCTCCAAATATACGAATCGTTGTTAATATCTTCAAATTCGTATATTCACACCAATTCGTATTTCGTAATGATTATTTTTCTTCGGCTACTCTTAAAACTTCCTCGACCGTGGTTGTTCCTTTCAAAACCTTAAGCATTCCGTCCTGCATCATCGTAATCATTCCCTGCCTAAAGGCTTCCTTCTGAATTGCCGCCTCTGACGGCTCTTTAGAAATAATCTCGGCTAACTGATCAGTCATTTGGAGAACTTCGAAAATTCCCATTCTGTCAGAATAACCAATGTGATTACATTTCTTGCAACCGACCGCTTTCCAGATATAAAGAGTTTTGGGGATTTTAACCTTCTTTTTAACTTCTTCGGGCAGGCTCTTTATTTGTTCTAAAATTAAATCTTTTAATTTTCCTTTTGCCACCACTCGTTTCTTGCAACTGTCACACAATTTCCGAACCAATCTCTGGGCTAAAGCAATATTTAAAGTAGGGGGAATCAAATACGGTTCCACCCCTAAATCAACCAGCCGGGGAATAACTCCTAAGGCGTTAGAGGTATGAATGGTAGAAAGAACGAGATGGCCGGTTAAAGCCGCGTGAATAGCCAATCTTGCGGTTTCGGTATCTCTTATCTCACCCACCATAATAATGTCTGGATCTTGACGAAGAATATGGCGAAGTCCTCTGGCAAAAGTGTAATTAATTTCCGGTCTAATCTGGGACTGGTTAATACCCTCAATAAAATATTCAACCGGGTCTTCAAGAGTAACGATATTAACTCCTTCTTTATTCAAAACCCTCAAAATTGCGTAAAGAGTGGTGGTTTTGCCGCACCCAGTCGGCCCGGTTGCCAAAATCATTCCAAAAGGCTTGGCAATAGCCTCTTTCATTACTTTTAAACTCCTCTTTTCAACCCCTAATTCATTAAAATCTTTGAGACCCACTTTTGGATCTAAAACCCTGATAGCTACCTTTTCTCCCAAAGTGGTAGGAAAAGTTGAAACCCTAAAATCAATTTTCTTGTTGTCAATCTTGGTAGAAAATCTCCCGTCTTGAGGAATTCTAGTCTCGTCAATCCTTAAATTAGAAAGAATTTTAATTCGGGCAACAATGGCCGAATGATAAGCAATAGGAAGGTTGATTGAAGAATGGAGAACTCCTAAAAGCCGAAATCTAATCCTTAATCTATCAGCCATTGGTTCAATATGAATATCAGAAGAGTTGCCCTCTACCGCATGCCTTAATAAAACGGCCACCACTTTTGAAATCGGCGCTTCCTCGGCTAATCTTTCAAGGCCCTTCTTTCTTAAAAGCTCAACCGAAAATTTGTCGGTTTTCATTTCCACTTCTAACTCCTCAAGGGCTTTTTCCACTTCTCGCCTTAAACTTTTGTACTTTTTAAAAATCTTTTCGTAATCCGAAAAGGTAATTAAGAAAACTTTGTAGGAAAATTTTCCTTGTCTGGCTAAAAATTTTAGGGCCTCTTGAGCCTTAAGATCTTCGGGATAGACCATTCCTACTTCTAAAATTTTGTCCTTTTTGGTTAAAGGAATCATTCGGTAATACTTGGCCGATTCTTCGGGAATAAGCTCCAGGGCTTTTAAACTGACATCTTCCGGATGAACTTTCTTTAAAGGGATTTTTAAATTTTTGCTCTTAAGATTAAACAGAAATGATTCCGAGACCAACCTTCTTTCTAAAATTACTTCTTCTTCCTTCTTGCCTGAAGTTTTAATTTCGTATTCTAAAGAAGTAGCCTTCTCTTTTTCTAAAACACCTTTTTTGACTAATTGTTGAATTAAATTGGGCATAGCATATTAATAAGGTAAATAGGGGTTTTCTCTTCCTTTTTCTTTGGGCAAGGAAATTGCTTCGAATGATTGAAGCTCTTTCAAAAGAGGATTCTCCAGAATTTCAAAGTTTATTTTCAATTCTTGCCTGGAAAAAGAAAAACGTGACGGCGGAACGGTAAAAAATCTTTGTCCCTCCCAAACGCCAAAAAACATTATCAGAAAAGCGATAATTAATAAGGCAACAAATAAGAAAGTTAAATATTTTTGCTTTTTTGATTTTTCAATAATCCTTCCGGCCATAAATTAGGCTTAAATAAATTAAAAATTAAGAAAAAAATTAAGAAAATTAAGGCTGATAAGATTGAACTCTGACTTTAACGCTAAAAACAAAAATATCACCTTCCTTCGGCGTCTTAAAAGAAATATGAGACACTTCGATTAACCTGGCCGATTTTTCTAAACTGGTTAGAAAATTGACAAAGGCATCAACCGTTCCCGAGACCTTAAACTCAGTCTCGGTCCTCTCTATCTTTGTCTCTATTTTCTTTCTTTCTTTATTTTTCTCCGCCCTCCCTGCCCCTACCGGCTCAACTTTGGCAAAAGGACCAACGCTTTTAAGAACCAAACCATTTTCAATACTGATTTTTTCTAAAAATCTAAAAAGGGAAGGAAGGTCGGGATCAGCCGGCAAAGCAGAATTAATTTTTTCAAACTCAACCTCGTATTGTTTTAGTGTCTGAGACAAGGACTCTAATTGAACTAGATATTCCTCCCTCATTGAAAGCTCTTTTTCCTTTTCAATGATTTTTACTTTCATAGTCTGAAGCTTTCGATATTCCGGCAAAATTTCAAGGCCGCCAAAGATTAAAATAAAGAAAAGAGACATTGAAGCAATAAAAAGCTTAGACATATTTTTTCATCGCTTAAAATTATTATTTAAGAATGCTGGCATCAAAAACAAGAACCAGCTTGAATCCTACTCTTCCTTCTTTTTCTAAGGAGATATTGGTCAGCTCAACCTTCCTAATTAGATTTTGTTCTTTAAAAATAAGCATTTGTTCGCCCAGCGCCTGAAAACTTTTGGCAATTCCCCAAAGAGTGATTCGGCTTCCCTCAATATCAAAATCCACTTTTGAAAAAAAGACCTCCCGGTGGCAATTTTCTTTCAAGAAATTAAATAAGTTGGAAGTTCGCCGATGGGAATTAAGCAAAACTGCAAAAATCTCTGTTTTTTCTTTTGCCTTCAAAATCTCTTTTTCCAAAAGCGCTGTCTCCGGTGTCTCCTTTTGAGCAATCATTTCCTCTATTCCTTGTAATTTTTCGCGAGAAGATTTTGAAAGAAAAATCAGGCCAAAATAACCGGCCACGATTAACAAAAACAAAAGAATGGTTAAATAATAAAGAACTTTAAAAAGAGAGGTTTTAATTCCTGCTTTAGTCTTTGATTTAGGAATAATTTCTATAGCCACATTTTTTACCCTTGCTCGCCATTGGCTTCGCTTGGGCCTATTTGAATTTTACGAAATTTTAACAAAATTTTCATTCTAATCCTTTTAGAGCCATCCCTACTGCCACTGAAAATCCAGGACCCAATTCTCTTAAAACTTGATCTAAAGCAGGCGGATAAGTCAATTGCTTAAAGGGGTTAGCCATCTTAACTTCTCTTCTAAATGTCCTGGAAAAATATTCTTTTAGGCCGGGAAGAAAAGCCGAACCACCGGCAAGAATATACATTTCTACCTCCTTGCCGGCCTGTTGGTAAAAACTTTCGGTTACTTTTTCAATTTCAGCCGTCATCAAATCAAACATTGGAGTTAGAATTTTACGCGTGTCTCGTTCGCCTTTAAGAATGCCTTGTTTTATTTTTAATTGTTCGGCGGTCTCGTAGTCAAGATCAAAGGATTTTGACAACCTCTCCGTCAAATCATTACCAGCAATATCAAAACTGTGAGAGACCTTTAAAATGTTTTCGTCGACAATACTGCAAGTAGTACTTTGGGCGCCAATATCTATCAAGACAATCGTTTTTTTGTTATTTTTAACTAAGGAACGTTTGAGGCCAAAAACTTCGGCTTCCAGAGCTAAAACCTCTAATCCGCTCAAGCCAATAATTTTTTTGTATTGATTAATGGTGGAATTGGGAACAACTACTAAAAGAATTTCCAATTCTTCTTCACTTTGGCCAAGAGGAGCTTTCTTGGTAATCAACCAATCTAAAGTAACTTCGGAAAGAGGCAGGGGAACGTGCCGCCTGGCCTCAAATTTTACGGCCTGAGCGATTTCTTCCTCTGACATTGGCGGCAAAGTAAAACTGGTAAAAAAAGTGGCAAAGTCAGGCAGAGAAAAAACCGCTCTTGAGCTCTCAATCTTTGCTTCTTTAAAAATCGAATTCAAGATCTCGGAAGTTTCTTTGGCGGTAAGAAAAAAGGTATCTTTTCTTACTCTTTTGGTGGTCTTTTCGTAAAGCGGGGCTAAAGAAACAAAACCATAATTAACCAGCTTTACTTGCTCTCCGTTTTTTAAAAGTTCTACCACCCTTATCACCGAAGTACCGATGTCTATGCCTAAAATGCTTTTGGGACGCCTTTTAAAAGGCCAAATCATGCCGCCTTCTTCCCTATCTATTCAATATATTGTTTTATTATAACAAAAAAATATATTAATAGGTAGGGAGATTAAATCTAAAGATGAAGGAATTCCTTTTAGATCTTCTTTTCCCAAAATCTTGTTTGGGCTGTCGAAAAGAAGGAACCTATCTTTGCCAGGATTGTTTTGCTTTAATAGAAATTTCAGATAGGGTTTTTACCGAAAGCAAGGAAATCACAGCCGTCTTCTTTGCGGCTGACTACGAAAATTTGCTGGTTAAAAAACTAATCAGAAATTTTAAATATCAGCCATTCGCCAAAGATCTGGCAAAAATATTAGCTTCTGTTATTATAATCTATTTTCAAAATTTAGAAAAGCAGCCAAGTTTTTTAGAAGACAAAAATGATTTCATTCTTGTTCCCATACCCACTCATAAAAAACGGCTAAGATGGCGGGGTTTCAATCAAGCCGAAGAAATAGCTAAAATTTTATCGGCGCGCTGGAAAATTCCCTTAGTTAACGACGCTTTGATCAAAACAAGAAAAACTCTGCCTCAATTAAATTTACCACAGGAAATTAGAAAAAAGAATGTCCAAGGAGTTTTTCTCTGTCCAACGCCAGAACTTGTAAAAGAGAAAAAAATTATTCTGGTTGATGATGTTTTTACTACCGGAGCCACTATGGAAGAAGCCGCCAGAGCTCTAAAAAAGGGCAATCCTAAAGAAATTTATGGAATTGTGGTAGCCAAGGCTAATCC
>CAYTKG010000041.1:0-5616 GCA_964438335.1 uncultured Candidatus Saccharibacteria bacterium
CTGAACCGCCTCAAGTTTTTATGGAAAGAATTGAAAATGGCGAGATTCCGGCCGACCAAGCTCTACCTCTCTATATAAAATATTTTTATCATTTCTCTTTAGTCACCATTGGCTTAGTTTGTTTCTTTAGCGTCATTTCCGGCGGAGTTTTGCTTTTGATTGCCGGCGGTTCAATAGATAGAGTTAAAGAAGGAAAGGAAAGAATATTTGTTGGTTTTGTAGGGGCCATTTTGATCCTTTTTTCGGTGGCCGTGGCTAATCTTCTAAATCCTCGGCTACTAATTTGGCGAATCGTAAAACCAGAAATAGAAGCTCCTCCAGTTGTTGAACTTCCTCCAGAAGAAGAAAGCCTGCCTACTTATGTTGAAATTCCTCTGGGTGGATTAATCGAAATGGTTAGGGGAAAAACTTTTATTCTCGATCGACAGATTCAAGTGGTATCTAGGCTTAACGAACGAATCAATCGAGCTGCTCAATACCTGGACGAATTATTAACCCTCCAGTGTCAATGCGATACTCTGGAAACCCAAAATTGTCCTGGCGGAGAAGATAGTACTTGCTCCGAGGCCTACTGCGAAGGTGATCCTTGCGAAGATAGAGAAACAATTGAAGCTCAAATTGAATATCTTAACTATTTAGCCGACCAATTAAATGTTCAAAGAGAAAGTTTGTTATTTGCCCAAAGCGATTTAAACCTCGCCAATCAAAAACTTAAATTGGCCGAGGCTTTATTAAGAGATACTATTTATCCTTCGATCAATTATGATTCTTTTATTGCCATTGAAGACAAAGAAATTGAGCGTATCTGGCCGTATGAAAGACCAATTGAGGGAGAAAGTGGAGTAATTGAATATTATTGCTCTCCAGAATGCAACGGCGACGCTCCCCACGAAAGAACCCCCTGCTGCGTTCTTTGTCCCAAAAGGAATGTACTTCTTTGTTTTGGCAACAATTATAAATGCGATCAAGCCAGTCTAAATAGGGTATACTGTTATCCCCCTAATTCTTGTGAAACTATGCCCGAAAACGAGTGTGATTATTGCAATGAGAATAATGCCTGCTGTGTTTATCGTTGTCCTAACATTTGCCCTTCAGACCCTTCAATTCCCAATTCTCGACCAGGTCAACCCGATAGAACTTGTGAATCTGACCCGGCATTTTGTTGGCGTTCCCAAAGCGAGTTTCCTTCAGGAACGATTCAATATAATGGTCAGACATTCTTTATTCCTTCGGGCGGTTTCCAATTACGTGACGGCAATACAGGCAACTGCTGGGAAGATTAATAAATTAAAAAACCAGAATAAAAAACAAGAATGAAAACAAAAGAATTACTAAAGAATTTAAAAGAAAAAAATTTAAAAACTTTTAAAAACTTTGGTTTATTTACCTTTGTAATTATTATCCTTTTAACGCTAATCTTTGTTTTAAGAGAAAGAATAGATTTTAAACCTAAAATAGTTTTAGGTCAGAGTTATTATGCGGGGATAAACATTAATCCCAGCGATCCTTGTTGTACTCCTTCATCCGCTCACATATCTCATCTTGGCGCAGGTTGGGTTAGGCTAGTTTATCGATCAAACGTAAACTATGATGCTCTTGTAAACAGTCTTAACAGTGCCGGCATTCGCGTTCTTATGATTCTCAACCAGGAAACCCATCCAACAATGTGGACCTCGGGCCCAACCATCAGTGATGAATTCATAGAAAACTTTTCCCAAAGGGCCGGCGAAATAGCTGCCCATTTTGGAAATAGGGTTGCCGCTTACGAAATTTGGAACGAAGAAGACGCACGAAGTCCTGCTTCTATTTATCTCTACCCTCAAGATTATGCCCGCCTCTTACGAAGAACTTATCAAAGCATCAAAGCGGTATCTAACGCTAATGTTATCGTTGGTGGTCTGCTAGGAGGAGTAGAAACAGGATATTTAGATGCTGTTAATAGTGCTGGCGGACTTTATGATGCCGTAGGCGTCCATCCTTATATTCTTGACATTGAAGGGGTGGCGAATAGTATTGATGGATATCGTGCTCACAGCCAAGGAAAGCCCGTATGGGTCACCGAATTTGGTTGGGAAAGCTCTAACCAAGAAGATCAAGCTAACTATTTAGCTAATGTATGCGTGGCTCTTAGAGGAAAAGCGGCCAATGTTATGTGGTTTTCTTGGGCTGATCAAACTTGGCACTGCGGAGGTGGCGGCCAATGCGGCTTTGGCCTTAATTTCTGTGACTGCACTCCTAAACTTGCTTATAGTGCCTTCCAAGAATATTGTGCTTCTATACCAGCTAGCCCACCGCCACCACTACCACCAGCCACTCCTTTTCCCTACAATCCTCCCTCTGGTCTTCCTCCTCCAGGTTCACCTCTTTTTTCTCCTTCCGAACAAACTTTTGATTGGCCCCCCGATCCTGCTCATTTTTATGTCCCAAAAGAAGGAAATAAAGACATCATTTCTATGGTAAAAAGTTTGCTTAGTCGATTACCAGCAATAGGACCGTCCCCTGATCCTGATTGGACACCCGATCAACCAGGCGAATATGAAGGTCCTATGCCAAATCAAGAACGCATTGAAGAAATGCTCCCGTATGCTAGATTTGCTTCTGAACATACGGGCGTAAGAGCTTCTCTTATTCTGGCTCTCCTTTTTTACGAATCTGGCTACGAACAATTTCTTGGATCAGGCCACTACCCTTTTGACCTTTGCGAACATCCCGCTTGCGAAGAAATAGGAGAAATTAACTGTTCTAACTTTGAAATTATTTGGAACCGAGAGGGTTATCGATATCCGCAGTACAATATTCATACCGTTCCTCTTTCCAGCGCAGGCACTTATTGTGCGGCCGGGGAATGTCTTGATCATTGCGGAGGAGCAATGGGGCCAGCCCAAGCAATGTCTTATTCCTGGCGGAGCCTTGAATCATTAGTTCAGGCAATAACCGGCAGCGCTGACCCTTGGAATTATTGGGATGCTTTTCTTTTTGCCGGTTTTCATCTAAAATATCGAGGCGGGGCGGATTCTCAAAGATGTGCCGATGAAGCAGAAGCTGTCTATCGATATGTCGGCGGCCACCGAAATCATGCCTATAGAGTGGTAGCTCTTGCAAACGAAATTGCTCTCCAGACGGAAGAAAATCTTTGTCATCAGTAAAGTATAAATCGTATTGTGTTTATTATGTTGTCTTTTAAGTCTAAAAAATTAAAAAACTTCATTTTTATTCTGATTTCTCTTCTTTTCCTTTTTCTAAAAACAGGCACCATTTACCACCCTATTAGCAAAAAAGTGGCCAATCAAGTTTTAGCCGATGAATTTTCCGAATTAAGAGAACCAATCTGTTATGAACTTGAAAAAGGAACAGAAATCCATGGTATCTGCCGAAATGAATGTCGCCAGGAAGAAATCGAATGCGTTGCCTGCGACAACTCCTGTTCAGAAAACCAAAATTGTTGTTGTTCCAAGGCTGAAATTTATACTCATAATAAATCGGAAATTTCAATTGGCCAAACAACTGATCGGATTGAATTTTTGGCCGACCGAATAATCAGACAAACAGAACAAATATCATCCCTTATCTCTAACCAAATAAGCGCAGTACAAGAATTAACTAATCTAGCTCAAGAATGCGGAATAGATTATTGCGGTCCAAATTGTTGTCTGGAAGAAGAATGTATTGGTTGCTACTGCACGACAGAGACTGCTTGTCCGGTAGGGCAAGATCAATCTCCATCGGTATGCCAAGGATATTATCCTTCTGAATGCCTCGAAAATGAAATTCGTTGTTGCACTATAAAAAAAGAATGCAAAAGTTATCCTTGCTACAATATCAACGGCGACACTTCATCTTGTCCTGTTCTTAAGGGCCGAGATCGAGCTTGTCCGACAGGAATTCCCGAACAAGTCAATCAAATTAACGGTCTCTATTCAAATATTGCCTTAATCCAACAAGAAATAAGTATTTCCTCTACCGAAATCGAAAATGAATTAATACCAAATCTTCAGGAAGCAAGAGGAAAATTAGCTGACTGCGTCGTCCGGCCCCATGAGCTTGAAGAAATGCTTATGGGTCAAAAAGAACCGGTGCTTTTACTAAGTTGTCAAGAAGCGCTAAATGCCCATTTACTCGATGAATGTTACGGCAATACCTATTGTCAGATTTGCCGCGAAGATCCTTCTCGCTGTTTAGAAGAATGGAATCTCTGCGAAACCGAAAGCGGTGAACGAATTCCCTGCGGTCCCTGCGCCGACGACTATTTCTGCTGTCATTAACAACCCTCTCATTTATTCAGTTATTCTAATGTTAATACCAAACAAATTAAAAAACGAAAAATTATTAATAGAATAAAAATATGAAAAAGATATTTTTAGTCCTATTTCTATCTTCTGTAATTTTTCTTTTTATCTTTGGCTTCTCTCTTGCCCAAAGAAAAACAGAAATCAATTATCCGGAGATTGATTCAATTAGACCGATTAGCGTTAAAACTCCTCTGCCAAAATATATGAAATACGTTTTTACCTTTTTTGTTATCGTCTCTGGCATAGGCGGCTTTGGCGCTTTGATATACGGAGGAATTAGATTTCTCACTTCTACCGGTTCGCCCGGAGCCCGAAAAGAGGCTCAATCTCAAATTCTGGCCGCTATGGGCGGCATTGCCCTTCTCTTAGGAGCTTATCTTGTTTCAAAAACAATCAATCCTCAATTAACTATTCCTCAGGCAAGTTTAACTTATACAGGTGGGGTCTTGCTCGGCACCGAGGCATGCGACGAAAAAGGCAGGCCGGGCGGCGAAACCAAAGGTTTTATGATAGATAGTCCTAATTTAGGAACAATGGAAGACGGAACCACTCCTTTTGTGGCCCGCTCTTTGAAAATCCTTTCTAGCCCGGGAGAAGTAGAAGTGATTGTTTGGCGCTTAGAAAATTACAATAATGAAGGAGGAAGAGTAAGAATAAGCGACGATGTTACCACCTGCGTCAATTCCGACGAAAACGGCTGGCGGTCGATAAAATTCCTTTGGCGACTTCCCGGTGTTTATCTGTGTACCGGGATATATGAATGGGTGGAAACGGTTGATGGCCACCACCGCTGGCAATGCCGGGAAAACGAAAAATATCTGCCGGCCGATACCGCTCTTTTAGAATCAGAACTAAACGATAATGTTGAGGCTATTAGATTGAAACCCAGTTACAAAATCAAAGGTCCTTTTGGTCAAGAAGCCGCTTTTGATGTATGCAACATGTTGGCCGGAAACATACAGGAAAGAGAAGATGGCTTTTATTGCATTTATCCGGATCAATATTTTGGGGCAGTGATTCACGAAGGAGCTGTTTTTACCGGTCAGTGCAGTCTTTTTCAGGGAAAAGGATGGGAATTCGCCAAAACTTTACCTAATGGAACTGAGGGGCCAGATTTGACCGATTGGCAAAAAGCGGTCAAAAAAAATAAAGCCTCGTCAGTTACTGTTTTCAGCCAACCATCTACGGCTGACTTAACCTATCCTCTTGGCGGCGGTGTCTGGTTTTGCGAGTATGAAAATGATCAAAAAGAGGATTGCCATGGCCCTTTTGGCATCAACGGACCGGAATATGTAGAAAATGTCGAAGATGTAGGAATCGATAACGA
>CAYTKG010000042.1:0-5325 GCA_964438335.1 uncultured Candidatus Saccharibacteria bacterium
AAGCAAATAAGAATAACCCGAAGATTATTAATGCTATAACAATGAAAGTTATTTTATTCATGTTTTGATTCGTATTTTGATTATAACAAATAACATTTATTAATCAACGGCCCCAGAAATGGTACAAAGCTAAAACTTAATTCTGGAAAAGATTTCTAATTTTTGTTGACGCCATTTTTTAAACATAAGCAATCTAACAAACAACCAGTTATCTAAGCTATTGGCTAAACATTTCTCCTTCACATTCAGCAACAGCCCAATCACCAGTGCTGGTACATTTCCACTCAGTTTTCTCCGGTTTAGTGCCCACAAGCTTACAAGAGACACTACCCGAAAAAGTGCCTTCTTTAACTTTATTTAACAAAGATGTCAAATCAGCGTTATTGTTAAATCTGCATTTTCCGTCTTTGCCTTCCGCTAACTCGGTTAATTTGTTTGATTCCTGCTCCTGCTGTCGTATCTGTTCTTGTGTAGCACCGCCATCTAGCATTTGTTGAACTAACTCGTCACCGAAACGTATATCTTGTTTTTCCGTTCTTAAATACAGAACACATTTATTTGCTTCAGTCCCTTTTATCTTATAAAATGTAGCGGTTGTTATTAACATGCCGAACATATCAATAGTAATCTCATGAGTTACTTTTGCCGGATTACAATTTCTTGATGCTTCGATAAAACAATCAAAATCGGTCCTTACAATCAACAGGTTCTGTAGGTTTCGATGACTTTTTTCTGGTACTTTTACCTCAATTTGATTCTATACAACAATACTAATCGGATTAATACCAATAAGGAGTTTGTTCGGTCCAATAATTATTGGGATAATTATTATGAAGAATTCGAAAGGCTCTTTGAGAAAATTCGGTGGTCTTTTCATCCGGACATGCGGCAGAGCGAGCCGCCACAACCGCTAAGTGAAGGGCCTCGGGAACTCGCGAATCATCAAGATTTTTAACGGCGTAGTTGATAACAATTTCTGATAAATAATTGGGGGCGATAATTTTATAAATTTTTTCATTTTCTGATTTAGATTCCTGTATTTCTTCGAGAGAAACAAATTTCTTCAAAGCACCAATGCCATAAGGCCTATAACCATCTTGACGAGGACACCACCAGTTCCTTCGATACATATCTTTCTGCTTTACCGAAAGGTCTCCAACTAATATGTCATCAAGTCTTAAATCCAATAGATGATTTAATCGATAATATTTCAAAATAAACAAAGCGCCGGCGAATTTTTTTTCATCATAGCCCGTAGCCTGAAGAAAATCCGACAGGTCTTCTTTTAGGACCGGATCGGACGAAGATAAAAGATTGGCCATTTTTCCGGCTGTCTCAAAATTATCCAGCAAAAAGGCCCTAACAAAAGTAATCAAGCGGATTTGTTTTATGACTTCGGACGGAAAAATATCATTAATTGAAGCAATCTCGGCCCATTTTCTTAAAGGCAAAAAGTCGTTAAAAAGCTGCTTAACTTTTCCGTCAATTAAATAATAAACTTTATCGGTGACCCGAAAAGTACCGAAGGGCGCCACCTCAGCAAGCGCCCGTCTTAAAGAAAATAACAGGCCTTCCTTTAAATCTCCGGCCACTATCATTCTCAAATCGGCAAAGTAATTTTTTGCCGCGACGGACTCCTCCGGAATCATATTGAGTAAACTTTCTATATCTTTTTTAATTTCTTCTCTATTTCCCCCTGCTTCAATCTGAAGTCTTAGGCGAAGATAATTTGCGGTTAAATATCCGGCGGAATCCTTGGGAATTTTCAAAGATTCTCTAATAATTTCTTCTCTTAAGGGGTGGTTAACAGTCATCAGTTTTAAAGATGCCAAAAGCCAAGGTAAAGATTTTGTCTGCTGATATTTTTCAAGAGCAAATTCTAAATTATTCTCAGCCGAACTTTTCCAAACCAAAATCCATTGGGACAAATCGCCTCCAGCCTCCAAAATATATTTCTCAGTTATTTTATCTGTTTTCTCCCGACCGGGAATAGAAATATCAGAAGGAAAAAGTAAAGAAAAATCTTCTAAATTATTAACAATTTCTTCCGGATTGTGAGATGTTAACAAAACCTCTTCGGCGTCTTTGAACCTTTCTTCAGGATTAATTCTGAAATTAACGAAGTTTAAAAGAGACCGAGCGCCATTGTGAACTAAGCCTAACGATTCGTCTCTTAAAATATTCTCAAATTGGACTTTTGCTTTTCTTAATTCTTCTTTCTGACTCCCTTCTTGGGCAAATTGACCTTTTCGAATATAGGTTCTTCCCAAGGCCAAAGCGGCGTAGGGTCGCCAGGGATGATTTAAATTTTCAGATATTTTTCTAAATCTTTTTTCCGCTTCGCTGAAATTTCCCTTATAGAAATAGGCAGAGGCCGTTTGATATTCCTGGTCATACTTTAACAAGTCTTTTGGGCTTATCTTTACGCTTTCCTCTTCTTCTGGCTTAACGGGCCTTCTTGTAAATAAGCTCTGGAACATTCTGACTATCTTAGCAGTGATTCCTGCCAAAAATTCCCTTATTTTTAAAAAGAATTCTCTGGCTTCCGAAAAGAATCTCTGAATATTCACCGAACCTGCAGATCCCCAAATCAAAGCCGTTAAAAAAGAGGGGGCAATTCCCGTTTTTTTAGGAGTCCCGCAATTTGAAAAAACTTTATCCTGGCCCTCTATCCATATCTTTAACTCCTCGGCATTGTAAATTCTCCTCCGTTCTCTCAATGTTTTTGCTGCTGTTAAAAAAGCACCAGGAAGACAATTTGAATAACAACTATAATCTTCACACTTGTATATTCCGATTTCTACATCCTCATCCATAACCGATTTCCTGGCCTCCTTCCAGACCGCAATGGCCTCTTTCAACTGTCCGTAAATATTGTAAAAGTTTCCCTTATAATAACGGCCTAGTTGTTCTTTTTCCGACTGGGTTAGTTCGTTATTGACCAAATCTCTATAGACAGGGTAAAGAGATTGAGGACACCAACCGGCCGATATTATTTCGTAATTAGAATCAAGAAAAGAATCAATGTCGACAAAAAGAAAAGGGCTCGTGATATCCTCGGGTGTATAAATATAATTATAAAAAAAAGGGCCGCAGGCAAATACCGAATCGATTAATAAAAATACAAAAAATAAACTTATAATTACCGAGATGATTGATTTTAATTTTGATGAAGTCATCTTAGCCCGCTTTTCTATTCTCCCAATTTCTCTTCTATTTTTTTAATTATATTATGAAGCTCTTCAATCGTCCACGGATGAGGATTAAATATATATATCCTCCGATTTTTGAGATATTCAGATTGAGGCAAGGGCTCATCGACAGAAACACCGATTGCTTTTTGACAACTTCTTGCTTTCATAAAAGATCCACCAACTAAATTCTTTCTTATCGAGTATTCGTCTGCTCCAAGCCTATAAAACATCGGGACTACCTCGTTAATCTGTAGTCCCTCCAGCCAACTTCCGGTATGACACCAAGAAGTTAGAGTAGTTATTGATAAGGGTATTGATTTTGGTAAATTACTTTTTATTTCAGAAATAAGTTCTTTATAAAAATTTATCTCAGACTTTTTGACATCGAAATCTATCTGGCAGCCCGATATTTTATTTTGGGAGCAAATTTTTATTATCAGCTTTGATGCTTCCGAAAGTTGATTATCGCTCAATTGACCAGTCCGTTTATTATTTACTACTCTTACTACAGCCATTATTGATGTATCAGGATTAACTACTAAAGACTGCAGGCGGGGCCGAAAAATAGTCTCTGAATCAGAAAAGGTAATAGTTCCGGCATAAAAGGCTACCCCGATGTTTTTGTTGTCAATAAAAAGTAGGTTTTCCGGCCTTTCCCAGGCCCAAATAATTATTTTGGGGAAAAAAATGGGTCTTCTTAAGTATTTTAAACCTAAACTCCCGAAAATTATAACAAAAAGTATGATTAATCCCAATATCGACGCTGCCTTTTTAGATTTTAACCAAAGATAAATTGTCTGCATTAAAGTTTTAAAATCAGAAAAAAAGCTGGTTTTTCGCTTTTTGACATCTTTAATTAATATATAAGGCTCCGCAAGCTAAATGCTGTCAAAACTTGCTTAATGTGGAAATAAAACTTCGGCAAAACACCAAAGCAGCATAAAGAATCCCATTGCACTAGATAAAAAAACAAGAATAGAATAATCTTTCTTTTTTATGATTGCCATTATACCGGTCAGGAAAGCTGCGATTCCGCAAACAAACCCGGCCGACATCGGCAAGGCTACTCCGGGCCTTACAATAATATCGTGTGGTATTGTTTTTCCGGCTGGAACAGATTTATAAAAACCTACAAATGACGCACCGATATAAAATAATAGCGGCATTGCAACAATTAATCCAACCGAACATTTACCCCAAAAACTCTCTGGTATAAACTTTAATCTCATATTGTTTTATTCTATCAAAAAATCCCCCTTTTGGGGATTTTGCAACTCCGGCATTTTTAAATTCATTCTCCAATTTTTTCCCAAGAATAGAATTGAAGCCATTTTCACTTTAACCAACATAAAAATAGAAAAAACCGCTACTATCAAAGTAGTGATTATTAAAATTGTTTGGGATTTAATTTTCTTTAACAAAGATTATTTTACTTTATTTCTTACGACAAGAATTCACAGGCTAAAGCGTTTTTATCTGTATCTAAACGAAAAAAATCCTGGCGTTAAGTTTTAACCCCGAAGTATGATTTCGTCAATTACGGGGCGAGGTGCCAACCCGCGCGGAACGCGGCATAGGGCGGGAAACGGCGACGCATTCTGCGTTATGCCCGCACCGAACTTTGCTCTAGTGCTCGGGCCAACAGAAAAACAAAGCAGAAAACTTTTCTACCTTAAAAGAAAAAATAAAAAGGGAAATGGTGCGCGCAAAATAACTAGAAAAAAGTCAAAGAAGAATTAGTAAAAATATTATCGATCTCTTATTGGAGTTTTTCACAGCTTGGCCTTTTTTTATCAAATGGGGTTTGTGATACAATAAAACATTCTCAATGAATAAAAGATGGGATTTCAATTCTTTTATTAGGAGAATTACGAAGAAATAGGGAGCTTTATTCGTTCTTAAAAAGGATTGAGGCCTTTAAGAAGGCGGGAGTAAAAGATAAAACAAAACATTTATTCAATGCCTGCCAGTGAAAAGGAATGTCGTAAAGACACCGTAGAAAACTGGAAGGGCATTAAGTAATATGAAAGAAATTGAAGTGAAAATTAGAATAAAAAATCCGGAGGAGATTACCAGAAAGCTCAATTCTTTAGGCTATGAAGCAAAAGAAAGAATATTCCAGAGGACTTAT
>CAYTKG010000043.1:0-5120 GCA_964438335.1 uncultured Candidatus Saccharibacteria bacterium
GTGAAAGAATTGGGAGGAGTATTGGTAAAAAATATAACCGAAATAGAAGTCAAGGGTTTGCCCCAAGACCTTCCCAAGGAAATCAGAGTAGATGTTTCCGGACTAAAAACTTTCGAAGATGTTGTTAAGGTCGGAGATCTTAAATTGACAACCGGAATCGAAGTCCTAAAAGAACCAGAAGAGGTCGTGGTTTTGGTGACACCGCCGGAAAAGGAAGAATTAGAATTAGAAAAGCCGGTCGAGGAAGAAGCCTTAGGGAAAGAAACAAAAGAAGAGAAGAAAGAAGATGAGAAGAAAACAGATGGGACCGAAAAAGGAAAAGAAGGTACTGATTCTTAATAAGAGAAGGCGATTATGAATAATCATTTCTCAAAATTGTTTTTATTAGTTTTTTTAGCTTTGGTTTTTGTTTTTTCCAATTTAAGTATTTTTGTAAAGGCTCAAGACGAATGCAATACTTTGGAAGAATGCCAAGCATTGTTAAAAGAATATGAAGAAGAAATTCTTCAATACGAGAAAGAAATTGGCGAAACTCAAGAGGAGCAAAAGACCCTTCAGAATAAAATTTATATTCTTCGTCAAAAAATTGGGAAATTAGAGCTTCAAATAAAACAAAGCAATATTGTCATTAAGGATTTAGAGTATCAGATTAGCGACACCCAGTCGTCCATTAAAAAAACTTCTCAGAAGATTGAGGACTCAAAAGAGAAACTGGCTGAGGTTTTGAGACAGATTTATGAGGAGGATCAAAAAAGTTCTTTTGAGATATTAATTTCAGGGAATACCATTTCTGACTTTTTTGAAAATTTAGTGGCTTTAGAAAGTCTTTTGGCAACCAACCAAGAGATTTTAGAAGATATTAAAAACCTAAAAGACGGTTTAGAAAATCAAAAAATAGCTTTAGATGAAGAGAAGAAGGATTGGGAAAAGATGATGGAGGTCCAAATTTTACAAAAACAGGAAAGTCAGAGAACAAAAGAAGAAAAGGAGTGGCTTTTGAGGATTACCAAAGGGAAAGAGACAGAGTATCAAAAATTATTAGCCGAAAGTCGAGCAAGGGCTAAAAAAATTAGAGAAAGGATGTTTGAATTAATTGGGGTGCCAGAGGCGCCAACTTTCGGCGAGGCCTTAGAAATGGCAAAGTATATAGAAAGCATTACTGGCGTCAGGCCGGCTTTCCTTTTGGCGGTTTTAACTCAAGAATCAAATATTGGTAGAAATGTTGGTCAGTGTTATTTAAAAAATCCGGAAACAGGTGAGGGAACGGTAGCCAAAACAGGCAGTAGGATTTCCCGGGTGATGCATCCCACTCGAGATGTTCCTCATTTTTTGAAAACTTGTCGAGAAACAGGAAGAGACCCTTACAATACTTTAGTTTCTTGTCCTATGAGTTTCGGCTGGGGCGGAGCGATGGGGCCGGCTCAATTTATTCCTTCTACCTGGGCCTTGTACAAAGAAAGAGTGAAAGCAGTCACCAAGCAGTCGGCCGATCCCTGGAATATTAGAGATGCTTTTTTGGCGGCCGGACTTTTATTAAGAGACGCTGGAGCGGCCCAACAAACATACAATGCCGAATGGCGAGCAGCAATGGTTTATTTCTCGGGCTCAACCAACCCTAAATACAGTTTTTACGGCAATTCAGTGATGGCAATTACCAAGCAATATGAAGAAGATATTGCCCAGTTAGAGAAATTTGCCAAAAAATAAAACCCCGTTTTAAAAAATCGGGATATTTATAAAAATTAATGTTTTACTGATATTAATTTGTTCTCCGGAACAATTTTTTTATGAAAGGGTTTTTGACAAAGATTTAATTACCGGTTCTAGGTTGCCCTCGATAATTTTTTCTAAGTTATGCCAGGACTTTTTAATACGGTGATCGGTAAGTCTGTTCTGGGGAAAGTTATAAGTTCTGATTTTTTCTGCTCTTCTTGCCCATTTTATTTGGTTTTTTCTTTGATTGGCTAATTCTTTTAATTCTTCTTCTCTTTTTTTCTTCCAAAGTTTGGCTTCCAAAACTCGTAAAGCGCTTTCTTTATTTTGGGCCTGACTTCTTTCTGCCTGAGAGGTAACCACAATGCCGGTTGGTAAATGGGTAATTCTAACCGCTGTTTCCGTTTTCTGCATATACTGACCGCCGGGACCGGAAGAACGGAAAGTTTCAATTTCAAGTTCTTGCGGTCTGATAATAACCTCTCCGCTTTTCGGTTTGGGCAAAACCGCAACAGTAGCAGTTGAAGTATGGATTCTTCCCTTTTTTTCGGTTGCCGGAATTCTTTGAACTCGATGGACTCCGCCCTCAAAACGCATTTTCGGAAAGACATCATTTCCTTTTAGCTCGAAAACAATTTCTTTTAACCCGCCTAATTCGCTGGGACGCGAATAAAGAATTTTCTGTTTCCAACCTTGAGACTGGGCATACTTTGAGTACATTCTGAAGAGGTCGCTGGCGAATAAACCGGCTTCTTCGCCTCCCGTTCCAGCCCGAATTTCCACAATAATACCCTGGATAGAGTTTTTCATCTTCTTACTTTTTCTTAGATTCACTTGCTATTTCTTTTAAAGAAATAGATTTCTTTTTTCGGGTTTTTATTCTCCTTTTTGTTTTGGTTTTAAACTTTTCTTTTTTGGCTGCTCTGGCCTTGAATTTTTCTACTCTTCCCATTACATCAACAATCTTTTCTTGACCCGTATAAAAAGGATGACATTGAGAACAAATTTCTATCTCTAAAGATTCTTTTACCGAACCCACCTCAAAACTATTACCACAGGCGCAGTGGACTTTAGCGTTTTTGTAATATTTTGGATGGATATCTTTTTTCATAATGGTTAGACTTAAATCTTCCGATGACCAACGGAGTCCCGTACCAAGCTTTGCTTTGGTGCGTGGACGCAGTGGACTTTAGCGTTTTTGTAATATTTTGGATGGATATCTTTTTTCATAATGGATTGTCAATTCCAAGAATTTACGAATCTATGGTATCAAAACATCTGTTAAAAATCAACCCTTGATTAAAACAAACTGTAATGTTATATTGGTCTATGGCTAAAATTAATGAATATGGCTCAGGCAAAGCAAAAAATAAAAGAAAAAAGCGATATCAATCTCGATTTAGAGGAAATGCTGAAAGCGGGTCTTCATTTTGGTCATCGGACTTCTAAGCTTCATCCTAAAATGGAAGCATTTGTTTGTGGAGTGAGAAACACGGTTCATATTATTGACCTTGAAAAAACAGCCGAGAAATTTGAAGAGGCGCTGAAATTCATTAAGCAATTAATTAAGGAGGAGAAAGTCATTCTTTTGGTGGGGACAAAGATTCAACACAAAGAGTTAGTTAAGAAGACGGCCGAAGAATGCGGCCTCCCTTTTGTTATCAATAGGTGGCTGGGCGGGACTTTGACTAATTTTGAAGTAATGAAAAAAAGAATAGCTTATCTTAAAGAGATGGAGGAACGAAAAAAGACGGGCGGATTGGAAAAATATTCGAAAAAGGAAAAAATGAAAATTGAAAAAGAATTCCGCAATTTAGAAATGAAATTTGGAGGAATAAAAAACCTTGAAAGTTTACCGGACGCTGTTTTTATCTGCGACATAAAAAAAGACAAAACGGCGGTCAAGGAGGCGCGGATGAAAGGTATTCCGGTAATTGCTATCGTTGATACCAATGTTGATCCTACTTTAGCCGATTATCCAATTCCAGCAAATGATGATGCTATTTCGTCGGTGAGATATATTCTTGAAAAGGTTAAGAAAGTAATTTTAGAAGCTAAAAAATAATTGTCATATTGTCCACTGTTATATTGTTAAATTGAAACAATATAGCAATAAAGCAATAGAACAATATAGCAATGGTAGATTTTGAAAAACTCAAACAACTTCGTCAAGAAACAAGCGTTTCGATGATGGAATGCAAGAAAGCTCTTGAGCAAGCCGGAGGCGATTTAGAAAAAGCAAAAGAGATTTTGAGGAAAAAAGGAATGGAACTTGCCGCCCAAAAAGAAGCCAGCGGAACAACCGAAGGAATTATTGAAAGCTACATTCATAGTAATAAAAAAATCGGGGTTTTGTTGGATATTCGTTGCGAAACCGATTTTGTTGCCAGGTCTCAAGAATTTAAAAAATTGGCCCATGAATTGGCTCTTCATATTGCCGCTATGGCGCCAAAATTTGTTAGACCCGATGACATCCCCGGAGAATATTTAGATGGGGAAAGAAAAATTTACCGAGAGCAATTTTTGGGAAGCGGAAAGCCGGAGAAACTAATTGCCGAAATCGTAGAAGGTAAAATTAAGAAATTGAAAGAAGAAATTTCTCTTTTGAACCAACCATTTGTTAAAGACCCGGGCAAGACAGTTAAAGAACTAATTAACGAATACATTGCAAAATTGGGCGAGAATATTGTAATTAAAAAATTTGTGAGATACGAGATCTAGAAATCCAAATGACAAGATTTAAATGTCAAATCAATGACAAAGCCCAAAATCCAAAAAATTTTGACATTTAGTTTAGGTTTTTTAAAACATTTATCATTGGAGTTTTGGCATTTTAAGCTATGTTTGAGTCAATTGCCGTCGCTACTTTATTTGCCGGCTTGTTAGGAATAGTCGGCCTTTTGATTCGGAAGATTCCAGCCCTAAAAAGGGTAGGAGTTGTTAAGAAAAGACGGGCTGGTTTTCCGGCGTTAATAAAGAAAAAAGCCAGGAGGATTATTGTTTTGAGTCCGGGGAAGTTTTTTGGTTCGAAGTTTTTAAATATTTTTTTTCAAAAGCTGCTTTCTAAAATAAAAATCCTTTCTTTAAAAATTGAGACAGAATGCAATCGTTTGTTGGAGAAGACGAGGGAAAGGACAAGAAAAGGTAAAGAAAATGAAAAATATTGGGAAAAGATAAGCAAGCTCTCTTTAAAAGCAAAGAAAAGACAGAAGTAATTTCATAATTACAGCCATTTGTTTAATCACAGCTATTTGTTTATTCAAGCCGAGGTAATTTAATGCCGCCCCGCGCCAGAACAAAGTTCGATGTGGGGCAAGGAGTAACTTAGCCGCCTTAGCTTAGTGGTAAAGCAGTGGTTTTGTAAACCACATACGCGGGTTCGATTCCTGCAGGCGGCTTATGAAAGA
>CAYTKG010000044.1:0-5094 GCA_964438335.1 uncultured Candidatus Saccharibacteria bacterium
CTACGGTTTTCTCCATTTTATCTGAGACCACTACCCCTTTTAATCTTTTTTTTGACACAATTTTGAAATGGAGAAAGTAGAATGAAGAACGTGGATAAACAGAATAGCCACTTTCTACCTTCTACTTTCGGCTTTCTCTTAATAAAGTTAATATTCTGGCAATTTCTTTTTTAGTTTTTCTAATTTCTCTAAAATTTCTTAACTTGCCGGAAACTAGATTAAAACGTAACCGACAAAGCTTCTCGCGTTTCTCTCTTAAAAGATTATTTAATTGAGCTTTACTTTTATGTTTTAGATCTGAAACCGACATTTTAATATTATCTTTTCACAAATTTAGTTCTTATTGGTAATTTAGCGGCCGCTTTTTTCAGGGCCTCTTTGGCTTTTGTTTCTTCTACGCCTTCTATTTCAAAAATAATTCTGCCTGGCCTGATGGGAAAAACATAATGAGAAATTTTACCCTTACCACCTCCCATTGGCGTTTCCACTCCTTTAGTGGTGATTGGTTTGTGGGGAAAAATTCTAATCCAAAGCCTGCCTTTTTTCTTTAAAGTTCTCACGATGGCTAATCTTCCTGCCTCAATCTGGCGGGCCGTAATCCATTTTGTCCCCATTGACTTTAGTCCAAAACTACCAAAAGCCAGTTTTGTTCCTCTTCGAGCAATCCCTTTTGACCTTCCCTTATGCCATTTAGGATATTTCATTTTTCTTGGTTGCAACATATTTCTTCGCCTTTATAGGCCCTTTCTATTCAAGTTTATCGCCTTTGTATATCCAGACCTTGACGCCAATTACCCCATAAGTGCAAAAAGCGCTTGCCTCGCCGTAATCAATATCACTTCTTATGGTTTGACGGGGCAATTTTCCTTCTTTTAACCATTCGGTTCTAGCCATCTCTACTCCGTTTAATCTTCCTGCGACTTGAACTTTTGCTCCTTTAACGGCTCGGCTGGCCATAATTTTACTAAGAGCCTGCTTTAATGTTCTCTTGTATGACATTCTTTTTTCAATCTGTTGGGCAATCCACTGAGCCGCAAGAGCGGCTGAGGCCCAAGGATCTTTTATTGGTTTAACCTCGATACTTAATTCTTTTTTTTCGAAAAATCTTTTTTTCAATTCTTTTTTTAATCTCTCTAAACCCTCGCCGCCTCGGCCAATAATTAAACCCGGTCGGCTGGTTGAAATAATGATATTAATTTTAGCTGGAAATCTTTCGATTTCAATCCTACCCACCCTCATTAATTTTAACTGTCTTTCCAGGTAGTCTCTAATTCTAAAATCCTCCTCTAAGTACTTAGAGAAGTTTTTTTCATAAAAACCTCTCGCGTCCCAATCTTTCATTTCTCTTATTCGAAAAATTTTTGGATGAACTCGATGAGCCATAATTTTGAATTTCGAGGGCCGAAAGTCGGGAGTCGAAGGTTGGAAGTTGATTCTGTCCTGCTTTCCGCTTTCTGCCCTCAACTTTCTAACTTCTATTAAAATGCTTTTCTTCGAAAAACCCTTTTTATTGCTTTTTTAAATTCCGGTCTTGGCAGACTCCTTTTTAATCTCCAGGTTTTTCTTTGAGGCGCTTTTTTCTCTTCTTTTTCTATTTCTGGCTTAGGCTTCTCTTTTACCTTTTTTGGTTTTTCTTTAAGTGGTTTTATTTTCTCTTTATCTTTTTTAATTTTTGTTATTTTTTTAACTTTTTTAACTTCTTTAACTTCGACTTCTTTTATTTTATCTAAAACCAAGGTAATATGGGAAGTTCTTTTCATAATTGAATAGATTCTTCCCTGGGCCCTAAATCTGTATCTCTTCAAAGTTGGCCCCTCGCTAACCATTATTTTGCTGATATAAAGATTTGATTTCTCCAGTTGAAAATCGTTTTTGGCCGTAGCGATTGCTGATTTTAAAAGCTTACTAATAGGCTCGGCTGCTTTTTTTCTAACAAATCTAAGAAGTGTTTCGGCTTCGCTTGCTGATTTTCCTCTGATTAAATCGGTCACCAATCTTACTTTTCTCGGTGCAATTCTTAAATATCTTAATTTAACAGTGATAGCCATAACTTTACAGGTTATATTTGTTATTTTGCTTTTCTCCTTTCTGCTTCTTTTTGTCTTCTTTCTAATTCTCTCTGGATTTTCCCGCCGTGCCTAATAAACTTGGTAGTTGGAGCAAATTCGCCTAGTCGATGGCCGACCATTTCTTCGCTGACCGCAACCTTGATAAATTCTTTCCCGTTGTGAACAGCAAAAGTATAACCTATCATTTCGGGGGTGATGGTTGATGCTCTTGACCAGGTTTTGATAACTTCGGTTTCTTTATCCTTAACTTTCTTTATTTTTTTGATAAGTTTTGGGTCAACAAAGGGACCTTTTTTTAAACTTCTTGCCATAGGCTTGTAAGTTGAAAATTAAAAGTTGTGTGTCGCTAATTAATCTTTTCATTTTCAATCTTCAATTTTCTATTTTCAACTTTCTACTTTCGTTTTTTTATTATATACTTATCCGTCCATTTTCTCTTTCTTGTTCTAACGCCTCTGGCCGGTTTCCCCCAGGGTGTTTTGGGATAAGGCATTCCAATTGGTGTTTTGCCTTCGCCGCCGCCATGAGGATGGGCCCGAGGACTCATAACGGTTCCTCTAACCTGAGGCCTTTTTCCTTTTAACCGAGTTTGGCCCGCCTTTCTTAATCTCTCATAGCGATGACCGGGGCGAGAAACTTGACCAATGGTGGCAAAACATTCAGAAAGCACTTTTCTGGTTTCCTTTGAAGGAAGCAGTAAATGGGTATATTTACCATCTTGGGCTAAAACTTGAGCCGAGGTGCCGGCCGATCTAACTATTTGGCCTCCTCGTCCAGGCATTAATTCTACATTAAAAACATTGGCACCTATAGGGATATTTTTAAGTTTCAAGCGATTGCCTACTTTTATTTCCCCTTTTTCAGCCACAATCACTTCTTCGCCTACCTTGACGCCATTCGGCGCTAATCGATAAGATTTTTTCCCGTCAGAATATTCCACCAACGCCAAAAAAGCAGTCCGGTAAGGGTCATATTCTAAAGCAATCACTTTTCCCGGCATATCCATTTTTCCCTGAGCAAAATCAACCATCCGATAGAGCCGCTTTGCCCCTCCTCCTCGATGTCTAACCGTTATCCGACCCGCTTTCGATCTTCCGGCTCTTTTTTTTAATTTCAGGACTAACCTTTTTTCCGGTTTTTTTTTGGTTAATAAGCTTTTCCAGGAAAGCTTTTTTGCTTTTTTCATAATCTTTTAATAATCTTAATTTTCCAAATAATTATCTTGACAAAATTTCTATTTTTTGTCCCTCTTTTATTTTGACGATTGCCTTTTTGTATCCTTTTCTCCAACCGGAGATCTTGCCCATTCTTCTTGGCTTTCTTGGGATTCTAACTATCCTTACTTTTAAAACATCAACGCCGTAAATTTCCTCAATTGCCTTTTTAATTTCAATTTTATTGGCTTTTTGAAAAACTTTAAAAACGTACTGATTCTTTGAAATAAGTTCAGTTGCTTTTTCGGTAACATGGGGAGCTACCAAGACCCAAGAGGCGATTTCGGAAACTTTCTTTCCTGTCTTTTTTGATATTCTGGTGGGTTTTGCCTCCTTTTCTTCTTTTCTCTCCTGCCTGGGTTTTTCTTTTCTTTTTGTTTCTTTTTTCTTTTTTTTCTCTTCTATTGATTTTTTTTTGAAAATTTTTAGTAAAGCCATATTTTTAAATTTCTAATATTCATCTCGCTTTAACATCTGGATTTGATTGTTTAGTCTTTAAAAAGGTTTCCTTTATTATCCTGATTGATTCTTTGGGCAAAATTAAATATTTAAAGGAAAGCAGATCTAAAACACTTAAATCCTTGGCAGGAATTGTTTTTGTTTTGGGGATATTTCTGGCAGCAAGAACAACTTTATCGTTTTTTTCTTGAAGAGCGATAAGGACGCTTCCCTGATTAAAATCTTTGATTTTTGTTCTTAATTTTTCCAAAAGCTTGGCCATTAATTTTGTTTTTGGCTTTTTTATTTCCAATTTGTCCAAAACAAACATTTTTCTTTCCTTTGCTTTAGTGGTTAAAACCATAAAAAGGGCTTTTCTTCGCATTTTTTTAGGGGTTTTTTTCTTAAAAACTTTTTCCTTTCTTGGGCCAAAAGTTACTCCCCCGCCTTTCCAAATCGGTGATCTGGTTGAACCGTGTCTTGCTCGACCAGTTCCTTTTTGTCTCCATGGTTTTCTCCCTCCGCCAGAAACTTCACCCCTCGTTTTTGTGTGAGCAATCGGTGTTTTTTTCCTCACTTGTTGGGAAATGGCTACTTGATGGACCAAATCGGGATTCATCTCAATCCCAAAAATTTCCTTTGGCAATAAGGTTTCCCCTATTTTTTCTCCTTTCTGATTGTAAACAGGAATTTTCATAGACCTCTAATTTCTAAAAGGGTTCTTCTATGTCCGGGCACCGCCCCTCGAACAGCCATTAGATTATTATCAACGTCAATTTTGACGATTTTTAAATTTTTAACAGTAATTCTTTCGCTTCCCATTCTTCCCGGCATTTTCTTTCCTTTAATCACCCGTTGAGGATAGCGAGAGCCGGTTGAGCCGATTTTTCTCATATCTTTGGCGCCGTGAGCCTTAGCTTTATCTTTAAAACCCCATCTTTTTACTCCCCCGGCAAAACCCTTGCCTTTTGAAATTCCGGCAACTTTCACTTTATTTCCTTCTTCAAAAACCGAAACATCGATTTTATCTCCCGGCTTCAAATCGCATTTTTCCTCTTTTGCTATTCTGATTTCTCTTAGCCAGCGATAAGGTTTGCCTTTCATTGTCTTTTTAATCTTTTTTTCTTTTTCTATTCTTTCAAAACCGAGTTGAAGGGCTCGATACCCATCTTTGTCTTCTGTTTTAACCTGGCAAACCCAACAAGGACCGGCTTTAATCAAAGTTACCGGGACGACTTTTCCATTTTCATCAAAAATTTGCGACATCTTTATTTTTTTTCCCAGGATAAACTTCATAAGTTCTTGTCAATTCTTTATGGTTAATGACTGTCAATTAAAATACCGGGCACTAACCCGGCATTCATTTTTGCAGG